>JAQIBY010000079.1 GCA_027858835.1 Bacteroidales bacterium
TCAGAAAATACAGGAGGATTTGATTTTTTAACAAAAGCATCTGCAGTTTATTCATCTAATATTGAGGGAAATAGTATTGATTTAAATTCTTATATGAATTATGAGCTGAATAAAGATAAATTCAAGGTTGGAAAAGAAATTGAAGAAATTGAGGATTTAATCGAAGCATATGAGTTTGCCCAGTGTAATAAATTGAATGAGAAAAATTTATTGAATTGCCATAAAATATTTTCGGATACGTTATTAATAAGAAGTAAAAGAGGAAAATATCGTATTGAACAAGTCGGAGTTTTTGGTAAATCAGGTTTAGCTTATATGGCCTTGGGGCCTGAATTTGTGGAAAGAGAAATGGATTTGTTATTTAAGGATGTAGAAGAACTGATTTTTATTGACCTCAATGAAATTGAAGTTTTTTATTTTGCATCACTTATTCATTTAAGACTGGCGCATATTCATCCATTTAGAGATGGAAATGGTAGGGCTGCTCGATTGGTTGAGAAATGGTTTGTTACAGAGAAATTGGGACGGGATTTTTGGAAAATACCATCGGAGGAATTTTATAAGAAGAACCAAGCAAAATATTATGAAACAATAAATCTTGGTGTCAACTTTTATGAATTGGATTACGACCGATGTGTTGGATTTTTGGAAATGTTGCCGAATTGTCTTAAATAAAACACGAAAGCACAACAAAGTATAATCGTAATGCGGGCTGAATGGCTTGAATTAAGCATCTTAGCGCCAGAGGAATTTTGCGGTGGGTGGACAGTGAATTTCTCCGAAGCGCGCACTCAACTTACATAAAACGTTAGCTACTTGCACATAATCCCAATTGTGTTTCAGAATTGATAAAGAAATTTCGAAACTACCTATTTCTGTTTCAAATTTATTTTATCATTAATTTTTTATGTAAAATTTCATCTTGAATTTGTATTTTCAATACATACATACCTGTTGGTAATCCTGAAACATCAAGCTTGTTATTGCTTAATACAGTTTGCTTTAGGATTTTCCCCTCAATATTTTGTAACTCAATTAAAATTCCACTTTGACTTTCTGGAAAACCGGAAATATGAATCGTGTTTTCAGCAGGATTGGGATAAATTTTAATATCCAATGCGATGTTTTCATTTGCACCAACTGTACAGGCTTCAACATCAATAATTAATTGTGCAGTTTCGCTTTCACAAGCTGCGGTTTGAATTTCCCAATCGTAAAAATAATAGTAATATGCCAATGGGTCAGCGGTTGAGGCGCTGCTGCGTTTAATGCTGACAACTTCATCAATCGTGTATGGATAATCAAGATAGCCAATGTCGCTTGTTCTGAAAAGATCCGGAGCTTCCAACCCGACAAGTTGTAAATTATCTCCAACGGGAACTTCCAGATTCAAATCAATACGGGAGATTCCATCAGGGATATAGACATCTACAGATTCAATGATGTTTTGAGATTGGTCACGAATAGCAATACTGCGCATTCCGGCTCCATCTGCGTTTACTTCGACCGACAATAACTCAAATTCCTGCAATGCATCGAAAATCAAATAGTGTACATAATCCGGATTTCCGAAATAATCGCCGCCTGCTGTGTTATTGGTCGCTCCTGTACTGAAAATTGGACCCGGCAGCATTTCACGTAAATAATAACTTGTCGCTTCCTGAATTGGGTCGTGTTCCCATTCTGTTCCATTATGCAGTAAATCTGAGCAATTTTCATCGGAATACCAGTTAATATCATCACCGTCAGCTTCTGCATTTAAAGTAAAGCTCGAGTCAATACAAACCACTTGATTTTCTGTTTGCGGAGCATCGCCCAAATTAACGCTAATTGATTTGCTAAAGGCATCTTCACCATAATCATTGCTTGCGGTGAGTTGTACAGTGTAATCTCCTGAGGTTTGATACACATGATAGGGGTTTGTTTCATTACTGCTGTTTCCATCACCAAAATTCCATGCCCAGCCTGTTGGTAAATTCAGACTTTCATCTGTAAATTGAATTCGTCCATTACAAGCTATTGTGTTTGTATTTGAAAAATTGGCGATTGGTGGAGCATCTTCCTGCATACATATCCAATCAATTTCAAATCCGTTCATGCTTAATCCCACATCGGAATGAAAGACAATGGTAATGCTTCCGCCGGTTGATACTATGGTTTCAGGATTTCCTATGCTGTTGCAGTAATACGTGTCGTTAATCAAGGAATAACTTGTATCGGGTCCATCATAAAATGCGATGTAATCATAATCGCAATTGGAACCTGAGCCAGCTTCTATATCAAATTCTGTGATGTTTAAGGAGATTTGTGATGCTCCAGGAGGTTGTATGGTAAATGTTGCCTCGGAATCGTTAGAATACGGATTTTCAGGTCCGCCATCATCATACAATGTGCCAAAACATTCATTCGTGCTTTGATTTCCATTAATTGGCATAAAAATCATGCATGGATTGCTGGGGTTGATTGATACAAAGTCGGTTTTTGTAATTTGATCCTCACCGCATGTTCCGCCATCTGCCGTTAAGTTTACACTGAACTCTCCTAGGCTAGTATAGGTATGTGTCGGATTCACTTCGGTTGAGGTGTTTCCATCGCCAAAATCCCAGACAAAACTACTTCCGTTAATGCTGTAATTCTGGAAATTTACGGTGAAAGGAGCCGCACAACTTTCAGTGTAGGCTGCATCAAAATCGGCAAGTACCTCATCTACATATTCGCCACTTAATCCAACAGCATAAAATGCATTTGTAATGACTTCAACTTCCGGGCTACATGCACCGTGAAAATCAACTCCGGCTTGAATAGCGTAAAATCTGGCATCTAAAAATTCGGACGTGTTTGTCAAATATACAGTTTGCATCCGAAATGTGATATCGGCAGCATCGTCCATTCCAAATCCGGTGATGCTATAACTGTCGCCATTATCGTTTGTGTCATTGTCTCCAACTGCAATAAGATAGAACCAATACGATAATACACTCATGTTGGTATGTACGCCGCCATAGTCTGAAGCGTCTGTTTGCCAATGATTTCCGAGATATGTGTCGGGTTTATTATAATCGTTTGGATTGTCCATGGATCGAAAGGTAACACCAATGTCTTCACCAATATCCCAATCTGCATATTCTGGAACCGCAAAAAATTCAACACAAGTTCCGAAAATGTCACTAAAGGCTTCGTTAATCGCACCAGATTCATACTGATAAACCAAATCACATGTATAGCTTGTGAGTCCATGCGTGATTTCATGTGCTGCTATATCAACTGTGGTAAGGGGTGTGGTGCCATTTTCAAAATCCCCATCTCCATAAGTCATTACGCTTCCATTCCAAAAGGCGTTCATGTTATTTGGATAGTCATCTAATGTCAGATTATAATGCACATAAGAATTTAATTCATGCCCGTTACCATCAATGGAGTTTCTACCGTGTACGGTGTAATAATAATCATATGCCTGTTCGGTTGCAAAATGGGCGTCCGTGGCGTATTGATCAAGTTCTGCATTTACATTATCCCAATAGTTGTCAGTATCAGTAAAATCAACCGCAGAGCCATAATCATTGGTCATTTGGCAGTTGTAGGTAGCGATTCCGTTTCCTCTGCCGGATTCCCTTAATCGGTAAGTTCCATCATAGGAGTCTGTTGTAATGCTTTGTTCGCCTGAATAACCGGTGTTTGCAGTTCCTGGGACATCTGCAGTATGTATGCGTGTGTGTTTATTCAGGATTGCTCCGGTTTCTGCATCAATATATACCCAATTTCGCTCGTATGGTTGAATTGAGAACATGTCAAATTTATATGCAGCGCGAAATTCGTTGTCGTATAAATTTCCATTGACAGGATAATACACTTTTTCTCCTTTAGGTATTGTGTATTCTTCTCTGTAAGGATGATTTGCGTCTTCTTCAAAAATCCAAACCGCATTTTCAGTGGAATTTTTTGCAAAATTTAATGCTTGCGTTTCTGAGATGGAAAACTGCCCTGAAATTTGAGGGTGGGAGGGAATATTGCCATTCATTGAGCGGACTTTTCCATTTTTCAGGTGTAATAAGTAGGCAGAATATTCTAACGGAATACCATTAATGGTTTGGCTGTAACGTTTATGTTCGTAACCCAGTTTATCCCGGCTTGAATTTAAATATTGAAAACTAACAGCATCTGAAGCGATGAATTGTTTCAGGTAGGGAAATGCTTTTTCTTCAGCTAGCGACTTTCCTTGCGCAAAGCGGATATAATTGGGAACCTCAGAAAAGGATTTTACCCGAACCAATTCTGCACCCGCTGCAATTTGATGGGCAGCTTCTCCCTGAAATATTTTAGGATTGGATTGTTGTGCCTCGAGTGAGAAAGTCCATGTTAGTAAGACTAATAGGAGGGTAATGAATAAACTGTTTTTCATAGAAATAGAAATTAATTATCTAATATAGTGATAAGGAGATGAAATGCCAAAGAAATTAGTTGCATTGTGAGAAAAAGCTACCCATCGGATAGCTTTTTTTAATTATTGTTGGATTTCAATTATTTGATTCCCATTTTCTTTTTAATTGCTTTTGGAATTGCATCTTTATGTACAACAACATTCATGGTTTTGTATTTCACAAAGGCTTCTGACGCATAGAAATATCCATCATAAATATTGTTAGTATCCCATGAGTTTTTCACTTTGTAATAAATATTTCCTTTTTGATCTTTTGCTTTACCTGTCAGCAACATGCCGTGATCATCAGTTGTTTGGTAATTATCAAAAGCTTCCTGGCGCATTTCCTGAGTAATGGTTTTTTCCGGAACAATTTGGTCAAAAGCATAGAGTAATTTTGATTTTTCACTTTTGCTCATTGTTTCCCACTTGGCTTGTTCTAATCCGTCAAGATTTGGTTTCTCGGTTTCGGGAACGATTGCAACGCCGTTTGTCCAACTAAATCCTTTTTCGCTGACATCAGATCCCCATGCAATGGAATATCCGTTGTCAATGGCATTGTCAACCACTTGCATTAACTCATCAATGGGAAGATTATATGATTTTGCCCACTGCCAGTTATCCGGAATTTCCAGAACAAATTGTTTGTGAAACGGATGATGCGTGTATGATGTCATATTGATGTAATCATCCATATTTAATCCCAAATCATCTGCAAATGCTTTTGGAGTCATGCTTTTGCCATTCACTTCAAAGTTTTCGGGGATTTCACCTAAATACGCATCTAAAATACCTGCATAAGCACGTTTCCATGCAGTTGATAATTCTTTATTTTTGTTTTCAATGACAGCATCAACAAAGGCATTAAGCACATGATCGAGTTCGCCGTGAACATGATTGTCCATACCGTATTTCAATCCATCATAGGCATCTTCAGTCATCATTCCAAAATGTTTGTAAACGTAGAATACATCGTAAAATGCTCCGCCGCCGCCAAAATTTGTTTTTCCGTGCATCCGGACATATTTATCTGCTTTGCCTTCAAATGTTTTACGTACGACAAATAATTCAGCCAAATCGTATTCCCCTTTTCCGGTACGAATTAATTCTGTTTCAAGCAATGCAAGGCCGGAATAGCTCCAGCAGGTTCCTGCACGATACTGATTTTTTACCGAAGTTGTCGGAATGTCTTTAATGATTTCAAATTGATAAGCTTTCTCGTCTTCTGTTTTTTCTTCTTGCGCTTTTGCAGGCATCACGAAAAGCAGGAAAGCTGCCAATACTGTAAATAATGATAAATGTTTCATATTTTTATTTTTCTAATTTGTTAACAAATATAATGATTTCATTTGAGTTTTACTCGGATTTAAGATTTCTCTAACAGTCTATTTGTTGTTTCCTGTTTTCGACACTGGGTCACCCACATTTTATTGTCGTAAATAACTTGAGTAATTACCGTTTGCACAAAAGGATACTTTTTTTTAACCCTACTTTCTTTCCAATCCCGAATCACTGAATGTGAAATTTTGAGTGTTCGGGATAAAAACGCTTAAAATATGTGATAGCTAAAGCTAATCGTAACCTTCCGAAAATAAGCATTCAGAAGTCTTCTGGAAGAAGACTATGCGGGTGGGAATGGCAGACCGCTCGCCCGTGATGGTTGTGAATGTCGGATTTTTGTTGTAAAATCAATCAGATGCTTTAGACACGTTCTGATTAGATTTTACAAAAATCCGGCAGAGAGGGTAAGCTGTCGGTGCTGCCTTGTCTTTTTTGCTTCCTTTTTTTGACTAAGAAAAAAAGGAAGATGGAAAAACTTGCTAATATTTAGGTCTAATCGCTTTGTTTCTTTCTTTTATAGTTTTTTAAAAATATTTATCCTCCCTTTTTTATTACAAATGGTTAATCATTATAATCTGGTCTGGTCAACTAAATCACTGTCTTGATTGATTCTAAATGACTGATTTTGTTAAGAATGTGTTTTTGTAATGATAGAAGTGTCGAAAACCGGAGATTTCTCTAACAGTCTATTTGTTGTTTTAAGACAGATTTTCCGAATTAAAACAACCAGTTCATGCCGATATATAATCCCATTCCACCATCAGCAGCTTTAACAGGAAAGCCAACGTCTGCAGCAATAACAAAGTTTTCGTTCATGGCAATATGTAAACCGGCTCCGTAAGTAATATGGAAATCTTCATCATCACTGAAATAGTTTGATTGGTCAATTTCAGCAGGGATGTTTGATTTGTCGATATCAACCAGTGTTAAGCTTCGTCCAATATCCGTAAAGGGACTGAAAGCCATGTACCAATCTTGATTGATGAAATTAAATCTCCAGAATTTGTAACGTAATTCAATATTTGCAAATGCGACCGATTCTGCAACCAGACGGTTACGAATTAGTCCGCGCACGGATTTTGCCCCTCCGAGACCGTCAACCGTGGAGGATGGCATGTAGCTATATACCATGTAGGGATACATGTAAAATGGGGCGTCTCCCCAAACAATGCCCTGGTATCCAAGGCGATATGCGAAGCTTAAATCGTTTTCAATTAATGTGAAATATTGTCGATGTGTGACGGCAAGTTTTCCGAAATTGAAATCTTTTGAAAAGGAATTAAAGAGCACTGCTTCTGTCCACATGCCGCGCATAGGGCTGGGCTCATTATCTCTCGTGTCAAAAACAAGTCCGGTTTTGAACGAATGATGTGTGCCGCCGGTTGCTTCATTGTCACCTATAATTCCCCAATCAACATATTGTTCGTATAAGCCCGGAGTATTAGGCAGCATGTCAACACTGTCTTTTCCTTCGTTCAGATTGTCAATATCAACGGGCGCAATATCTACTTTCATAAAATTGTATCCGGCTGACCAGCTTAGGTTATCATGCAATAATCGCCCTTGAAAATCTGCTTTAAAGCGTAGAATATTACGTTCATGTTTATAAAACATACGTGAAACGTAATCTTCATGACCGGTGTTTGTCCAATCGGCGTTATAAACTGAATTGTAGCCATTAAATCCGTAGAAATCCACGGCTTGTTCCGGCATGAATAATAGGTCGGCAGTGAGTCGCACTCCGGGAATTAAATATTCTGAATCGTAAAACAAACGAAAAATTCCTGAGCCTTTAGTGTATCGAGAAACCTCCGCATATATGGAGTGATAGTACTTCGGATAAATTGCACGATCTCCATAGTTGTATATATTAGTTAGAACTCCGTATTGAAATCCTAAATCAGTATTGTATGAAACAACCGGTAGTAATCCTAAACTCCATTCTGCTTTTGAAGGTTCGTCGGACTTGTTTTCATCATCTTGAGAAAAGCTTTGTAGGCTTGTAAGTGCCAATAAGAGAATAAGTCCTAAAGCAATTTTTTTCATAATTTTTGCATTGGTTTATCAGCCACTAAGATATAAATTTATGGGTTATTTGCTTTAATGTTTAGGAATTTTTCCAATAATTCTGCATTTTTTAATTTCACTTTATTAGTTTCGTAACAGAAATAAAATGAACACTTATGAAACGACCTGTCCCAAATGATCGACTTATAGCGATAGCTTGTATGACATCTGTAAGGGTTGTTAATTCAGTGTTTTTTGTGAAATGTTTTTAGTCATACAATTATGAAGCGTATTTTTTTGTTTATGTTCTGTCTAATTGCTTTGCAATCTTTTGGACAGGCAGAAAAGGTTAAAGTGAAATTTGGTGATTTTTCTGATATCCGTGATTATAGAAAAGCAAAGTCTTGTTTGAGAGAAGCAAATGATAACTTTATTTACATGGAGAGTAATCTTATTAGTCGTGATAAATCATTGGAAAATTACCTTACAGTTTGGGAGTTGTATTCTGAAAATGCATGGCTAAACTATAGAATTGGATATTTATATCAAGAGAAGAATGATTATTCAAAATCTCTCAAGTTTTTACAGAAAGCCAGTGAATTGGATTCTACTGTTTCAGATTTTTTACACTTTCGACTTGGGAAAGCTTATCAAATGAATTACAAATTTGATTTGGCTTTGTCCCAATATTTGAAGTTTCGTCAGCACCTTAAAACTTTTAAAACTACCGATAAAGTTTTACTTGAGTTAATAAGATATGAAGCAAATTGTAAGTGTGCTAAAAATATCCTGAAGGATACATTGGATTACAAAGTGAAAAATATGGGACCTCTTATTAATTCAGCTTTTGATGATTATGGTGCATTAGTAGTGAATGATACAATGTATTTTACCTCTCAGCGTATATGGAATGAGAATAGTGTGACACCAAGAGGAAAAGGATATGAGAATATTTATTTTTCTTGTTTGGAAAATTGTGATGGGAAAGGTGCATGTATTTATGATAAAGATCTAGCAATGAGCAATATGAATAAAAATATTGCAATGATTACTTTTGATGAAAAAACAAAGCTTTTTATTGTATATAACAATACTGGAGAACTTCATAATAGTTTGTTTTATGCAAAATTTGAAAATAATACGATTCAAATTATTGCACCTTTGTTGCCAAGTGTAATAAGTCAGTTTTTTACATATTCTTGTTGTTTTAATAAAAATCATACACAAGTTTTTATGATAGGTGTGAGAAAAGACAAATTCGAAGCCTATAATAAGGAAGTATGTTATTCTAATTTTATCGATAGCGTTTGGTGTGAGCCAATGAATATTGGACCCGTAATTAATACTCCTTTTAATGAGGTTGGATTGTTTCTTTCTGCAGATGGGAACACACTTTATTTTTCATCTCAAGGACATAATTCAATTGGAGGTTATGATATTTTTAAATCAGAATTAGATGAAAATGGAAATTGGTCAAAGCCAGTGAATCTTGGATATCCTATAAATACAATTTATGATGATTGCTTTTATTGGGAAGCAGAGGATGGCAGTAAAGCTTATTTAGCATCAAATCGTAAAGGAGGTATTGGTTCATATGACATATACCAAGTCATAAAATAGTTGGTGTCTGGGTTTATTTGTATGATTAGAGAGATTCCTCACCCTTGACAGGCAATGAGAAATCTTTTCCCATGTGCAAATCAATAATAATTTTCCATGATAAGTATGATTTTTTTTAATAGCTCTGCTAGGAAAGGTTTTCCTTACAATTTGAAAAATTACTACCTAATTATCCATTTCATTTATTAGTTTCGTAACAGAAATAAAATGAACAATTATGAAGCGACCTGTCCCAAATGATCGACTTATACTGATAGCTTGTATGACATCTGTAAGCGTTGTTAATTCTTTTTATTTTTTATGCTTATGTTGAAAATATGTATTCTCTTTGCCTTTGCTGAACGTCGCATTTTATGACAAATTCAATTGATATTTTTGCCCGTTATCAACCAAGTGAAATGCAATTCAAATGAACATTCCCTGAAAAAAGTGTGGTTTGATTACAGGTATTCCTTGAAAAAAGTGTTGTTGTAACACATTTATTCCCTGAAAAAAGTGTGCAATAATGACATAATTTACATGATAATTATGTATATTTGTGAAAAATACTCAAAACGATGAAAAGAGACAAGCTCGATAGTCTGATAAAATGGAAAAATAGCCGCATACGTAAGCCGCTGATAATGAGAGGTGCAAGGCAAGTTGGGAAAACTTGGCTGCTTAAAGAATTTGGGAAATCATATTATGATAAGCTTGTTTATGTTAATTTTGAGAACACTCCTTCTCTAAAAGAATTATTTAGCACCGATTTAAACATTGAAAGAATCATCTCTGTTTTAGAGATTCACTCAGGAATCAAAATTACTCCAAACGACACGCTAATAGTTCTCGATGAAATTCAGGAAGCTCCTTCAGGATTAACATCGTTAAAGTATTTTTGTGAGAATGCTCCTGATTTACATATTGCCGCAGCTGGGTCTTTACTTGGTTTATCTGCGTCAAACAAATCATCATTTCCGGTTGGGAAGGTTGATTTTTTGGATTTACATCCTATGTCTTTTTTTGAATTCATCTCAGCCCTTGGGAAAAGAAAGCTTTCAGAAGCTATCAAGACTGAGAGCTGGGCATCAGTTGATATTTTTCATGATGAATTAATAAATCATTTACGCACTTACTATTATGTTGGTGGGATGCCTGAGGTTGTTCAAAATTATATTAACAATAAAAATTGGGAAGAGGTAAGGCTAATACAGCAAAGAATATTAAACTCCTATGAAGCCGATTTTTCGAAACATGCTCCAATTGAAATTGTTCCTCGAATTCGCATGGTTTGGCAAAGCATACCATTACAATTAGCAAAAGAGAACAAAAAATTTGTTTATGGTGCTATACGGAGTGGAGCTAGAGCAAAAGACTTTGAGTTAGCGATACAATGGCTTGTTGATGCTGGGGTACTTTTAAAAGTAAATCGGATAACGAAGCCTGAGTTGCCAATTAATGCTTTTCTTGATACAGATGCATTTAAATTGTATTTGCATGATGTCGGTTTACTCTCTGCTATGGTCAAGCTTGATATTAAATCGCTTATACAGGGGAATGAGTTATTTTCACAATTCAAAGGAGCACTTACTGAGCAATATGTATGTGAACAACTACAAAATATTGAAGACTCAGAAATAGCATACTGGACAAATAGCCGAAGTACATCCGAAGTGGATTTCATACTACAAACTAATTCTGAAGTAATTCCAATAGAAGTAAAAGCTGAGAAGAATATAAAAGCAAAGAGTTTTAAACTTTTTTGTGAAAAATACCAACCACAAAATGCGATTAAAACATCTTTGCTAAAATACAAAAAGCAAAGCTGGATGACTAACATCCCTCTATATGCGATAGGTGTATAAATTTAAGAATCTGTCTAATATCAATGAAACTTTATCAGTTCTTTATGTATTAATGGTTTATTGAATGAACAAATTTCCTCCTCAAAATTCCGAATAAAAACTGTCATTCCTCACCCTTGATGTACAAATCAATAATAATTTTCCATGATAAGCATGATTTATTCTTAAATAGCTCTGCCAGGAAAGGTTTTCCTTACAATTTGAAAAAATACTACCTAATTATCCATTTCATTTATTAGTTTCGTAACAGAAATAAAATGAACAATTATGAAGCGACCTGTCCCTAGAATTGCTGCTATCCATGACCTCTCCGGTATTGGAAGAGTATCATTGTCAAGCATTTTTCCGATTTTTTCAACCATGGGAATTCAGGTGTGTGCTTTGCCGACAGCTGTATTGTCATCCCACACACAGTATCCCGGGGTTAAGCTTTTGAGTTTGGATGATCAAATGATAGAATTCATTGCCCATTGGAAAGCCTTAAACATGGATTTTGATGCCATTTATAGCGGATACCTCGGGTCTATCCATCAAATTGATATTGTCCGCGATTTTATCGACGATTTTAAACGAGATGATCAATTGGTTGTTGTCGATCCTGTAATGGCTGATAATGGTGAATTATATACAACTTTTACAGATGAGATGGTGATCGAAATGCGACGATTAATTGAGAAAGCTGATATGATTACTCCAAATCTTACCGAGGCTGCATTTTTACTAGGAGAGGAGTACTCAGATATCATTTCCATTGAAAAAGTGAAGCAATGGTGTTTGACTTTGGCTGAAAAAGGACCTGAAATTATCATCATAACTTCAGTTCCCGAAGAAAATGGGAAAAAAGCTGCAAGCATTGCCTATCATGCACGTACTAAGCGTTTTTGGAAAGTTTCTGTAGATTATCTGCCTGCTTCTTATCCCGGCACCGGAGATGCTTTCACCTCCGTTTTAACCGCTGCAATTATGCAGGGCGACTCATTGCCGATTGCTTTAGACCGTGCCGTGAATTTTATCAGCCTCGGCGTTCGTGCAACGTTTGGGCACGATTACGACCCACGTGAAGGCATAATGTTAGAGCGTGTTTTACACACACTTGACGGTCCGGTGCAATCCAGTTCTTATCAAATACTTGATTAATTCAAATTATGATACAAAAAACTGTACAGCTTGTAGCCTTAGATTATGACGGTACGCTTGCACAGCCGAATTCCAAAGTTGCGGAAGAGGAGGTGCTTGCGCTTAGACAATTGGGGGAAAAGCAAATTGTCAGAGTGGTTGCAACCGGACGATCGCTTTTTTCTGCCGATGAAGTGATGAAACCCGAGCTTCCCATTGATTATCTTGTCTTCTCAAGTGGTGTAGGAGTGATGCATTGGAAATCCCGGGAAATTATTCATCGAAATGATCTGAATATTGAGTTGGCAAAGCATTTAATCGCTGATTTGCACAATCGAAAGTTAAATTTCATGGTGCATCATCCCGTGCCGGATAATCACATGTTCTATTATCATAAATCAGATAAAGATGCCCCCGATTTTGAGCGCAGAATATCAATGTATAAAGCATTTGCACAACCTTTTGAGAAGGATTTAAATTTTACGGGAATTTCTCAATTATTAATCATTGTCGGTGATGTGAATGAAGGACTGAAACATTTGTCGGACTTAAGAGCAGCATATCCCGAGCTAAATGTTGTCAGAACAACCAGTCCGCTGGATAATAACAGCATGTGGATAGAGATTTTTCCGAAACATGTATCAAAAGCCAGTGGAATTCAATTTCTTGCCGATAAACTCGGATTTGAAATAAAAAATATTATCTGCGTGGGAAATGATTACAATGATTTGGACATGCTGCATTATGCCGGTGCTTCTTTTGTTGTTGGAAATGCTCCGAACGAGCTGAAATCAAAATTTCATTGCATTCCTGCAAATCATGAAGGGGGAGTGGCGCATCTCTTAAATAGCTTATAGGCACATTTTGATTGCATATTTTGAGGAATAATATATTTTTGGCTATCTAATCAACCCCCAAAAACCGCTGTTTACCGCAGCGGTTTTTTTTGATTTTAACCACACTGCACAAGCTCAAATTACAAATTGGGAAGATTATTCGCAGAGTTTGATGAGAATTTAGTGAGAAATACTTGCAATTTGCTTGGTTTTGGCGTATATTTGGGGATAGATAGGTTTGTAATTTATTAAAAGAAAAATTATGAAAAGGGGAATTTTAACACTATTTATTTTGTTTGTTATTTCTGGGCTATATGCGCAGGATGATTATTACTGGTACAATGGGGAACAAATTTCCCTTGAATCATACCACAAGAAAAAGTACATGGTAGTGGATAGCACTATCACAAGTGAAAGTGAGCTAATTACAGCATTAAATAATCCAAGTTTAACGATCAACACTTTTCAAGAATCGAGTGTTCTTATTCATTTGAATATTTACGATAGCACAGCTTATGAAAAACAGTATGCCATACTGCAAAGCCAGGATAGCATTGAGGAATCAGAATTAATAGATAATCCGGTTGTAAATTATGTTGGATCATACTATATAAGCCAAAGTAGTGGAGATACGGTTGGAATTTCAAGATTGTTTTATGTTAAACTAAATCAAGCGAGTGATATTGCATTACTTGACAGCATGGCTAATAGCAACAATGTGACCATATTAGGGAATGATCCAGATATGCCACTTATTTACACATTGGAATGCAATGATCAATCAACAGGAAATGCACTGGAAATGGCAAATTTGTTTTATGAAAGCAATTACTTTGAACACTCAGCACCTTCATTTACTGAATCTGTTAATACCTTGAGTATTGATTACCGTGCTTTAAAATCAAAAGAAATATTAATTTACCCTAACCCAGCAAAAGACTATATATATATCGAGCCAAATATTATAGGTTTAAATATTCAAGCAATAAGTATTTATGATTTATCCGGGAAAAAGGTAAAATCATACCTTCCTGATTCTGATAAAATAAACATAAAAGACATAAAGTCAGGTTTTTATGTTTTAAGTATTAGTACAAAGAATAATAATATTACGTACAAAATAATAAAAAACTAAAGCATTCAGATTATGAAGCGAATAGCATTAATCATTGTCACTGTTTTAATATCTTTTGCCAGCCTTCAGTGAGACGGGCACACAAAGAATCCAAAACTCAGGCCTTTCACAAGGACATTACACCCTTTATTATCTCGAAAACGAAACCATCATTTCCAGCGAAAATATTGTCGTTAAGTAAAATTTGATGTTAAAAAACCCCCAAAAACCGCTGTTTACCGCAGCGGTTTTTTTTTGATTTTCTGCAAAGTTTTTCATAATACCGATTAAACATCAAAATGGCGCATACTTTCACTTCGTTCTGTATGCTTGTTTTGCTGTAATATCGGCATTATACCGAAATTTTTGATTTTAAAGTGGTATAATATCGGCATTAACCTTCTGAAATGAATTCGGAATAAGAATTGGTAGTTTCAAAATTTCTTTGTCAATCATTTGGAAACACAATTGGTATAACAACTAAATCAACAATCCCCCGTTAATAAAAGATGACAACAAGTGTTTTTAAGGGAAAGTCATTCTGTATATTTGTGGGAATGATTTATGTAAATGATAAAACTCATGATAAATATTAGTTTAATATCTGCCTTCATTCTGGGGATTAGTTTAACTGTGGGAACAGGTGAGCGAAAAGCCGAGGAGAATCTGGTTGCGAAAGCGCCACCTTTTGTTATGGAGCAAAATATTGAGTGGGCAGATTCCATTGTTGCAGAAATGACGCTTGAAGCCAAAATTGCGCAATTATTTATGGTTGCAGCCTATTCCAATAAAGACAAAAAAGAAGAAGATTACATCAATTATCTTGTAAAAGATTTAAAAATCGGCGGTTTAATTTTCATGCAGGGCGGCCCGGAGCGACATGTCCGTTTAATTAATCGGTATCAGGAATCGGCAGACATTCCCTTGCTAATCGCTATGGATGCAGAATGGGGACCATCAATGCGTTTGGATTCAACCGTTTTGTATCCCCGACAAATGATGTTGGGCGCAATTCAGGACAATCAGCTTATGCAGGAAATTGGGGCTGAATATGCCCGGCAACTTAAGGAGCTTGGTGTGCATGTAAATTTTGCTCCGGTTGTAGATATCAATGTGAATCCAAAGAATCCGGTGATTAATAGTCGTGCTTACGGCGAATTACGGGACGATGTTGTAAGAAAAGCCTACTATTTTTCAAAAGGCATGCAGGATAATCGCGTGCTGGCAGTTATCAAGCATTTCCCCGGACATGGTGATACTGACAAAGATTCCCACAAAACGCTTCCTGCAATTTTGCATGATAAGGCACGTTTGGACAGCATAGAGATGTATCCGTTCAGAAAACTCGTAAATGCCGGTGTCGGTGGCGTGATGATTGCCCATTTATATGTTCCGGCATTAGATTCCGCAGAAAATCGGCCATCGACGCTTTCAAAAGCCATTGTCACTGATATTTTGAAGGAGGAATATGGTTTTGACGGTTTAATATTTACCGATGCTCTGAACATGCGTGGGGTTGCTGATCATTATAAAACCGGCGAAGTTGAAGTGGAAGCCTTTATTGCAGGAAATGATGTGTTGTTGTTTCCACAAAATGTTCCGAAAGCCATTGCCGCTATGAAAGCAGCAGTTGCTGAGGGGCGTATTTCTGAGTCAGAGATAGATGCCCGGGTTAAAAAAATCCTTTTTGCAAAACAATGGGCAGGTGCTATAAACGATACAATACCAATAAATCCAATAGGCTTGGTGGAAAGTTTAAACAATACCAACGCAAATCTTATCAACCGAAAGATTATTGAAAATGCAGTCAGTTTAATCCAGAATAATGATGACATATTGCCATTACAAAATCTTGACAAACTAAAAATTGCATCGCTTGATTTTGGCAGCAATGAGATTAATGAATTTCAGGAGCGACTGAAAGATTATACATCGGTTCCTGCCTATGTGTATGATCGCGATGTGCGAAATCTCGGCAAAAAAGCATTGATGGAAAAGCTCGCGGAATACGATTTGCTTATCATATCTGTCACCGGGACAAATCGTTCCCCTGCACGGAATTTCGGACTGAATGCCGTAGAAGCAGAGGTAATTCAGGAATTGGCAAAATCAAATAAAATTATACTGAATCATTTCGGAAATCCTTATGCATTAAGTGTGTTTAACGATGTCTCGGATATTGATGCGATTGTCGTATCATACAATGCAAGAACACTTACTCAGGATATTTCTGCTCAAATGATTTTTGGTGGATTGGCTTACAAGGGGCGTATTCCGGTGAGTATTGGAGGGCATTTTTCTGCCGGAAGTGGTATCACAACAAAATCTATCCGCTTATCTTATACAGATATCCCGGAATCGGTTAATATTGATTCCCGATTGCTTTACAAAGTAGATTCATTGGTAAAGGAAGCCATTGACGAAAAAGCCACACCCGGAGTTCAATTACTTGCTGCTCGTCATGGAAAAGTGTTTTTTAATAAATCCTACGGATATCACACTTACGATAAAAAGCAAGCAGTTTCAAATTCAGATATTTACGATTTGGCATCTGTTACAAAAATTGCGGCCACTACTGTCTCATTAATGAAACTTTATGATGAAGAAAAGTGGCAGTTAAATGACAGCTTGGGAAACTTTTTAGATTTTCTCAAAGGCAGTAATAAAGCAAATTTACAATTTAAAGATGTATTGACTCATCAAGCTCGATTGGCTCCCTGGATTCCGTTTTATACTGAAACTATAAAAGAAAATTACGGGAAATTTTATTGTGAATCGCCAAATGAGCAAATGTTTGTTCCGGTGGCTGATCATATGTTTACTATGATGAGTGTACGGGACAGTATTAATTATAAAATTGCGACTTCGAAATTGCGCTCCCGTAATGGATACCGATACTCCGATTTGGGTTTTTACTTAATGCGTGAGGTTATTGAGGAAATTACTGAAATTCCGATTGAAGTTTATGTACAAGATCAATTTTATAAACGTTTAGGAGCAAATACGCTGGGATACAATCCAACTGAGCGATTCGCAAAAACTGATATTATCCCAACAGAGTATGATACAATTTTTCGGAAACAGTTGCTTTGTGGATATGTACATGATCAGGGGGCGGCTATGTTGGGTGGAGTTTCCGGTCATGCCGGATTGTTTTCCAATGCAAATGATTTGGCAAAACTGATGCAAATGCTTTTGGACAAAGGTACTTATGGCGGACAACGTTATATTGCTGAAGAAACGGTACAATTATTTAGTTCTCCTTTGCGCAATCCGAAAGAAAACCGTAGAGGCTTGGGTTTTGATAAACCGGTAATTGACAGTCCCGGAAAAGGTCCTGCCTGCGATTCTGCATCTAAGGAAAGTTATGGGCATTCAGGTTTTACGGGAATTCTCGCCTGGGTTGATCCTGAAACCGATATTTTGTTTATTTTCATGTCAAATCGGGTATATCCCGAAATGGACAATCGGAAAATCCTGCAACTAGATACCAGAACAAACGTACAACAAGTATTTTACGATGCAATAATGGATTAATATGAGAGTTTTTTTTAGTCTGATAATTGGCGTTTTCCTTGCAATTTCTGTGCAAGCACAATATGGAATTGTTGAGGAGAAATCTGCTTGGCATGAAAACTTCCGATTTGGCGGTGGTTTCGGGTTACGTCTGGGATCGGTCACTCAGATTGACTTATCGCCCCGAATTGATTACCTTGTCACTGACAGATGGAGTTTTGGTGTGGGTGGAACCTATCTTTATTACAACAATAAGACTCGTTTTTACAAAACTTCTATTTATGGTTTTGGTGCCTTTACGGATTTTGCGCTTGTTAAA
Organism: Bacteroidales bacterium; assembly: GCA_027858835.1. GTDB lineage: Bacteria > Bacteroidota > Bacteroidia > Bacteroidales > ML635J-15 > JAQIBY01. The sequence continues at coordinate 18,131 of JAQIBY010000079.1, forward strand.
GACTTGAGTTCAATTCTCCCTTTCGGCACCGGCACAGCTTTGGTTTTACATGCGGAAGCAAATTATCTGAATCTTGATCCCGATATGGATTTTGGCGCAATACCTCCCAGAACTGATCGGTTTTGGATTTGGCAGCCAATGATTGGCGGCGGATTGAAAATCCCTGCCGGGAAACGTGCATATTTGCAGGTTTTGGTATTGTATAACCTGAATGACTTACCGTATTCTCCTTATGCAAATCCGACAATTAATGTGCATATTATGTTTTAATCGGTTTATTGTCTTCGGTGCCTTCGTATTCCGGTGTTTTCGAGACAATTTTGATAAAAAATCCAAATCCCTCAGTCTCCTGAAAATCTCGAAGCCACCAGTTCATATATCTAATACAAGCCAATAATTGTTTTTATTATTCAATAATATTTTTTCATTCAAATAGTTTATTTTCATAAAATGATTTTGTTTCTTTAAAGCACTAAGTGAAAACAATGGATCAAATTACAATCACAATAATGTTTATGGGAGCATTGATATTCTTTGCTCACTTTTTCAATGGGATTTTTGACAAAACAAAAATTCCCAATGTGCTTTTATTAATAATTATCGGTATTGCTGCCGGTTTTTTTATTGATAAAGAAGTGTTTTTTGGCGAATTGGGTCGGGTTTTTACCACAATTACCTTGATTGTTATTTTATTTGAAAGCGGCACAAATCTCAAATTTAATGAGTTACGAAGTTCTGTAACATCCGCAACAGCGGTAACCTTATACAATTTCATTACTACATTGGCAATTGTCGGAGGATTGAGTTATGTCTTAACCCCATTGAATTTAACCGAATCTATTTTTATGGGCGCAATTGTAGGCGGAACCTCTGCGGCTGTGGTTGTCCCAATTCTTAATCAGCTTAAACTCGGCAAAAAAGCCAGTACGGTTTTGCTGCTGGAATCAGCCTTTAGCGATGTTTTGTGTCTAATTGTCGGTTTAGCTGCACTTGAAGCCATGAAAGCCGGTACTTTAGAGATCGGAAACATGATGAATACAATATGGAAATCCTTTTTATTTGCTGCGCTGATAGGAGTTGCAGCAGGATTGATTTGGTCTCTTTTGCTGAATTTGATGCGTGAGTTAAAAAACTCCATGTTTACCACTTTGGCATTTGTCTTTTTGGTTTACGGCATTATCGAATCCTTTGGGTTTAATGGTGGGATAGGAGCTATGAGTTTTGGAATTGTATTGGGCAATGCGAGCTCTCTTCGTAAAACAAATGTTTGGAAAAAAGTGTTTCGTTTTGATGCTGCCGGGCTTACAAATCACGAACAGAATTTTTATTCGGAAATTGTATTTATTTTACAAACCTATTTCTTTGTTTACGTTGGTGTTATGATCGAGTTTGGTTCGACATCGGTTTATTTGCTGACAGTGCTTATCATGGCTATGATACTTTTAACCCGTCCGCTTGGTGTGCGCTGGTTTGTGAGAAAAGAAGTTTCAATTTCTGATCGTACAATTATGTCCATTATGTCCCCGAAAGGACTGGTGCCTGCGGTTTTGGCATCAATTCCTTTGCAATTGGGAATGTCATCCGGACAAACCATCGCTGAATTGGGATATTCCATTGTTTTGATTAGTATTGTAGTGAGTTCCATTCTTATAATGATTGGCAGCCGAGATCCGCTTGCCTTTGTTAAAATGTTTCGGAGAGGAATTCGTACGGCAGAAGATAACAAATCGGATAAGAATAAAGGAATCGAAACAAAGCATGCAATTGAAGAACAAACTTCAGAGAAAAATGTAAAATCTGAAGCATAAATTTTATATTGAGTTAAAATAATAGTTATGGAAATTAAAAAAGGGAAAAGAGTTAAAGTTCAGTATCAATTACGATTGGAATCTTTTGATGGTGAGTTGGTTGAAGAAACCAGAGAAAATGAACCTGAGGTTTTTGTCGTTGGTGATGATGCAATGTTGGATATTTTTGAGAATCAGTTACTCGGCAAAAAAGCCGGAGATGATTTCCGCATCGAAATTCACGCCGCTGATGCTTTTGGTGATTATGATCCGGATGCTTTGATTGAATTTACCGAAGAAGAATTTTATGAGTTAGTTGGTGAGGAAAAAGGGGATTTCGAGCTTGGTGCTTATTTCCCGATGGAAGATGACGAAGGCAATAATTACGACGGTTTTATTACAGAAATTGAGGAAGACCGCGTCGTTGTTGATTTCAATCATCCGCTTGCCGGAGAGACTTTGTATTTTGCAGGAAAAGTACTTGAAGTATCAGAGCCTGAAGCTTAGTCGATTGTAATACCAATCGTGTTTCAGAATAATTGTTAAAGAAATTTTGAAACGACTATTGTTTACACCGATATCTGATACCGAATTTTTATCTCATGCGTTATAAAACTGTGTTTTTAACGTAAGAAAGGTTTTTTATGAAAGCGATTAACGGACAGGAAGCATACGAGAAACTACAAAAACTTCTGATTGACAAGAAGGATAAATTGCGCATCATGGAACGACAAGTTGATATTGAAGTGCAAATGGCTTATTTCGAAAAAGGAACAAAAATCAAATTGGATTTGCCTGATCTTGAGCATGTGCTTACTAAAGCTGAGGATTTATTTGATGAGGATGTTGATCTTGAAGCAAAGCGAACGCTCTTAAATCAGCTTGCTTCTTTTGAGGAAGTAAAGTGTTATCGGATACTTGAAAAATACATGAAACAGCCAGATAAACAGTTGGTTGATTGGTCATATTTGGCCTATCAGGAATCCTTAATGGGCATTGAATCATCACTTACAGATGAAGATATGGTCTATATTTCAAGCGGTCTCGGAGGAAAAGCCAATAAACTGCGTTATTTTGTAGTTATGATGACTGATGATAAACTTCGTGCGTTTTCCCAGCAGGAGCAAAGTTTTATTTTAAAAGAAATAAAATATCAGTTTGATAAATTTGACGCCGAATTTGAGGAACATAATTTTTACAATGCATATTTTATGTTCTCCTGCCTAATCCCGATTGATATTAGTATTGGCGAGTTATTTCACGGATTTATTCAACAAATAAACGAATTTGGCGCTTTGCTGAGTGATAATTTTTTAATTACTAATGTAAAACGAATGAGCGTTGATGAAGTGGAAGATTTCATTGAAAAACGTTTAGAAGATGGGGGTATTGATGATGAGGAACAAACAGATTAATCTTGCCGTGCAGGTTTTGCCTTTCGGTGGTAAAAAACATGCATACGAAATTGTTGATGAGGCAATTAAGCAAATCCGAAATTCAGGTTTAATTTATAAAGTTTGTCCCTTTGAAACTGTGATTGAAGGCAGTTATGCTGAGGTTATGAATGTCGTTGAAAAAGTACAGAAAGCATGTTATGATGCAGGTGCAGAAAATCTGATTTGTAATATTAAAATTCAGAGTCACAGCAAGAAGAATGTCACAATTGACGATAAGATGCATAAATACGAATAGTTCAGGAGATATCTGATTTCATTTTTTTAGTTCTAAAAAAACAATCGTAATTTTGTGTGGAAATAATTCTTGCTGGTATGATTTTTTTTCCAAAGCTATGGCATGCTTTTTATTGCAGATCACGATCTGAAAAGCGAGTGAATGACTTGTTTTTACAAGATGGTTATGATGCTTATTTGCCATTAAGAAATGAAGTTAGGAAGTGGTGCGACCGCAAGAAAAAAGTTAAACTGCCATTGCTTCCCGGATATATTTTTGTGAGATGTAGCAGAAAGGATATCCAAAGCCTTGTAAAATATCCGCATGTTGTTGCAGCTGTGAAAAATCTTACTGAATATGCTGTTATAACACAGGATGAGATAGACAGACTAAACTTAGTGGCGAACGGTAATTATGAGGTAGATTTAGATTGCAAACATTTTGCAAAAGGAGATTCTGTTATTATTAAAGCCGGTCCTTTTAAAGGATGTGAGGCAATTATCAGTGATAAGAATAAAACGGCAAAAATATGTGTGCATTTGGCATCAATTAATGTGAATTTTACGCTAACAATCCATAAATCGCAATTGGAATTTGTTTAATTTGCAGTTTTTCTTTCCGAGATATTTTTGTCGTATGATTTTATCGACAATTTTTGATGGTTTCTTTTGTTTTTTTCTGATAAATCTGTATCTTGACGAATCATTTTTGCTTTCTTGGGTCATCCCTGTATGTGACTGAGAGGGGCGAAGCCGTGGGGGAGAGTTAAGGCTTTACGGATTTTTTGTTGTTTTTACCAATATCCCGTATGCTTCGGCGAAACTTAGTACAGGCCTGCGGCACGGAGAAAGTGGTGTTGTAGTTTTACTGTCCCGCTAGGGACAATATATTGGTAAAAAAATGTCAATAAGTTTTTTAACGTCCTGTAGGCGATGCACTGAGCATTTTAGCCGAAGTGGACGTAATATTAATCTCATTTTAAAGAATAATCAAAATATTCAGACTATGGCAAACACTTACACACAAATTCATATCCATGCTGTATTTGGCGTTCAGAATATTGTTTGTCGATTATCCCATAATTCAAAAATCTGGTTTAATGTGAACTCTTACGAAGGAAACGTTATTCCTTTTTCGCATGATACATAGCCGCAAACGTTACCAAAAAGACAGAAACAATGATAAGTAAAACACAGAAATTTTGGGATAAGCAAGCTAAAAGATATGATTATAGTGAGAGACAATTTGACTCAGTATTTAAAGAAGTGGTTTTAAAAACAAAAAATAATCTTACAATAGATGACAATGTACTTGATTTTGGATGTGCAACCGGAACAAAAACATTAGAACTTGCCGATTCGGTAAAACATATTCATGGGCTTGACATTTCAAGCGAAATGATTAACGAAGCGAATAAAAAGTTGAATGACAGTAATTTTAAAAATGTAAGCTTTACTCAAGGAGACATATTTGATAATGATTATGAGGAGGCATCGTTTGATAAAATAATATCATATGGAGTGATACATCTCTTAACTGATAGCGATAAAATAATTCGTAGATTATATGATTTATTAAAACCAAATGGATTGTTTATTTCAACGACAGCTTGTTTAAAGGATAAAATGGCATTTAAAAATAGTTTAGAATTTAATGCATATCTTTTAATTAAGAAGTTAGGAATCTTTCCATTGCACTTAAATATGTTTATGCCTGAAAATGTTGAGAAAATAATTTCAGATCAAGGTTTTAAAATAGTTAAAGCTGAAACGATATTTCATGGGATAACAATTAGTTTTATAATAGCAAAAAAATAGAGAATGAAAAAGCACTGTGCACAATACATAGGAATATAAGCGGTGCGCCAGCCTTGTCTTGATATTTCGGGCAAGCGGTTAAAATGAATTGCCAGCAAAGCAATACGGCGGGTGTAGTTGTCCAGTGTTTGGCGAGGTAGGATAAAATTTGCTGTCAGATTAAATCCCATTTTTCACAAATTAATATTATCTTTAAATATATTTTAACAAAGCAATTAAATGGCAAAAATAATCAGTTTGATTTTTATGCTTTTTGCAGCCCTATTTCAGCCAGGCGATTTATTTGCCCAGGTACATGTTGTGGGCGGCGATTATGATTATGCCCCTTTCTCATTTATTACTAAAACAGGAAATCCCAGCGGACTGGAAGTTGATGTGTTGGAAGCCATTGCCGCTTCAGGTGATTTGGAATTGAGCTATCATCTTAGCAGGTGGGGCAATGCGATAGCTAACATTCAATCAGGAAAAACGGATATTATTGTTGGAATCATTTTTTCAGAAGAAAGAGAAAAACATCTAGATTTTACCATTCCTATTCATACAGAATACTATTCTATTTTTATTCGCAAGGATTTGCCATTTGAAGATTTGTCGAGCTTATACGACTACAAACCAGCGGTTTTGGATAAGGATGTTTCAATAGAAAAGTATCTTGTTCCCATGGGATTGTTGAATGATTCTGTTTTGGCCATTTCAATACCTGACGCATTTTCTGCAATAGAACTGGGATTGGCTGATTATGTGTTAGCCCCAAACCTGGTTGGCTTATACGAGATTGAAAAAAACAATTATCAAAACATTGAAATTAAAGGACCGTCAATAATTCCCAGCATTTATTGCATGGCAGTTAAAAAAGGTGATACCCAATTGCTGAACATTTTGAATGATGGAATCTCGGAGTTGCGAAGGAATGGGAAACTCGCCGAAATACAGGAAAAATGGAGAGTTTATGAACCAGATGACCATAGTAATAGGGAAATTGCCCGAAATATTTGGATTGTATTTGTAATCGCAGTTGGTTTATTCATTCTTGTTTTTATTTGGGTTTGGCTACTTCGCAGGCAGATTAAAAAACAGACAGAAAGTATCAATCTTAAAAACCGGGAATTACAAAAAAGCGAGGAAAAATTCAGGATTATCACTGAAAACTCGAGCGACATTATCTGGCATCTGGATAGTAATTTTATTCTAACCTATATCAGTCCGGCCGACGAAAGAATAAGAGGCTTCAACAGGAAAGAAGTCATTGGCAAATCCCTTTTTTCTATTTTAAAGCCCGAAGGAATTGAAATGCTAAAGGAGGCGAATAAAAAGCGAATGGCTGACCTGAGTAAAGGCATCCGTTTAGCTCCTGGGATATATGAGCTGGAAGAAGTTTGTAAAGATGGCAGTTATGTTTGGGTTGAGGCCTCTGCAACGGCAATATATGATCAGGATGGGAAAATTTTCGGGTATCATGGTGTCTCGAGAGATATTTCAGAACGAAAAAAAGCCGAACTGTTGCTTAAAGAACGGGAAAGCCAGTTGAGAGAACTGAATTCCACGAAAGACAAACTGTTTTCAATTATAGCGCACGATTTAAGAAGTCCGTTTAACGTCATCTTAGGCTTTACGGAACAATTAATTGAAAACATAAAAGATTTTGAGCTTGCTGAATCTGAAAAGTACCTGCAGATCATCAATTTATCGGCCAAAAACACACTTGTTTTACTCGACAATTTGTTACACTGGTCAAAAACGCAAACCGGAAAAAATATTTATAAACCGGAAAAAATACATCTGTCTGAAATTGTCAGGGAAATATTAGAGTTGTCAAAATCTCTCGCAAAAATTAAAGATATATCGTTGGAATACACTTATAATGAGGATTTTGAAGTATATGCGGATGTAAATATGTTGAAAACAATTTTACGCAACCTTATTTCCAATGCCATAAAATACACTCACTCAAATGGAAAAATTGTTATTTCAGCAGTCCAAAATCAAAACAATATTGAAATTACGGTTACTGATAACGGAGTGGGTATGAGTGAAGAAAATAGAAGCAAATTATTTAAAATTGATACCAACATTACAACCCCCGGAACAGCAAACGAAAAAGGTTCAGGTTTAGGCTTGATACTATGTAAGGAATTTGTAGAAAAACATGGTGGAAAAATATGGGCAGAAAGTGAAGAAGGAAAGGGATCTACTTTTTATTTTACCCTTTCTTGTAATGTTAATTGAAAAAAAGAATTGCAGTATTTAAAAGGTAATAAAACAATTGGCTACACAAGGAAAGAATTGCCTATTGTTTTTCTGTCTGCACCATCCGAAAGCTTTCGGATTGATGTTTAATTGGTATAACTTGTCGATGTGATTTTCAAATTCAGGAACGGCAATTTTCGCCTGTTCTAGAATAGTTGGTGATGTTCTTTTACTCAAAATCATATCGGTTTGATAGGTTGGAGCTTCGAAATCCCGACATCCGCATATTGCCAACGTTAGCACCAAACCGAAAAGCATTTGCGACAATAATACATTAGACAAAAAAACGATTAAATCTCACAAATAATTATTTTTTATGATCAAAAAGACACTAATATTATCTACACTATTATTTCTACTAATTAGTAACGCTTTTTCACAGGCTTATGGTTGGCAGAGTCTAGATTTCATAGCTCAAGAAAAATTATTTTCGGTTAAGTGCATTAATGATGACATTGCCATATGTGTTGGTGAAAATGGATATATCATTAAAACAATAGATGGAGGCGAACAATGGTCTCAAATACAATCTAATACTGCTAACACTTTAAACAAGATTGATTTCATTAATGATACTTTAGGCTTTATATTAGGAAATAACGGAACAATACTTAAAACGACAGATGCTGGTAACTCATGGGATAACATTGGAATAGAATCTCAATTTCATTTTCGCGAATTTTCTGCAATAAACGAAAACGCTTTTTGGGTAGCTGGTGATAATACGAATAATAATATTTGGCCTGGAGGAGACAAAGGAATTTTATTAAAAACAATTAATTGTGGTGCAACTTGGTCAATTGATTCTTCATTTAACAATGGAATTCATTCTGTTTCATTTGTTAACATTGACACTGGTTACATTTGCACAAATGGACTTCAAAAGACAACAAACTCAGGGATATCGTTTGAAGCTATTGATCCACAAATAAATACTGAAGAACATAATGGAACCTTAAACAATGTTAAATTTGTAAATGATAGTATTGGCTTCATTTCAATGAATTCCACAGGTGGAATTTTTAAAACTTCAGATTCTGGTATTACTTGGCAAACGGTTTCTGACCAGTGGGGTATTTTTGATTTTAAAGTTATTGATACTTGTTCCGTTTATTGCTTATGGTATGATATGCCGGGTGAAGCTTCTGGGTGGGCTTTTTGTTGCGAAGAAAACATTGTTCCAATAATAGAAAGCTATTATTTCAATGATGTAAGTTTCAAAAACAATATTGGCTTTGGTGCTGGTAGGCACACCGGTTACACACCTATTCGGGACAAAAGAATTTGCAAATGGGGGATTCTCGCTGAAAATAGTTCTGACAATTTAAATCTAGATTTTGAAGTACATCCGAATCCGACTAATGGAAACGTTAAGATTCTTTTGCCATCACATCTAGTAAACTTTGAAATTGAACTTCTTGACTTAAATGGACAAATTTTGCAAAAGAAACAAAATATTGATCATTTAAACTTGAATAATTATTCTTCAGGCACTTATTTAATAAAAGTAACTGGAGAAGGTTTTACGAAACAGAAAAAAGTAATTATTTATTGAGTTCAAACGTTCAGCTGCTAGCAGTACCTATATGTAATGCGAAAGGCGTGGAAACTTGGACGTGAGCCCCGTTTTCGAACATCGCCAATCAGCCAGCGTTCGACTGAGCTCACGCTGAAGTCTGGCTGATGGTTTTAGTGCAAAAATTTAAGGTTCTACTGCAAACTTTGTGGAATATGATGAAAAGATGGTAAATATTTAGGTTTACGAAACACGGCTTCTTTGTCCTGATGCAAACGGGTACACGGAATTTCTGGGTTACTAATTTATCTCCTCATTCATTAACTACATTTCGTTCAGTTATGAATAATTCAAAATATTATTTCTTCCACTGAATTTGCAGTAGAACCAAAGTTATTATCAAATTTAAAACTAATTGTTCAAAAATGCGAATATTTCTAAAACATTTTCAAGAAAAATGCTGGAATTAAAGCGGACTTTCTAATATTTATAACGTGCAAGCATTCTAAAAAGGGTGTATTTTACTTGCATTCCACCTGATCCTTTATCGATTTTAATAATTTCAAAATCAGGCCTGTTTCAAAGGCTGAAACCAATGCGCCGTCAGAAAAGCGATTGCTGCGAATAATCACAGTAATCAGCTTGCATTTTGTCGGGATATCAATTATGTCATAATTGAACTGTGTATCGTTTAGCATTTTTCGACCTTCATCCCACATATTCCAATTAAAAGGTATGACAATTGGTAAATCATACACAATTTTATGAAAACGAGAAACAATTGAAGATTCATGCCAATAGGGCATAGTTATCGTACCGTCGTGATTTTTCTCACCACCTTTCATTTCCCCAAATTTTGTGGTCTTTTCAATTTCAGGGATTAATTCAAATAATGGTTTCCAATCACTTGTCGAAAATCCATTGATTATTTCGGTGTAGTTATTTTCATTTAAATTCATACAGTTGTTTTTAGGCAATAGGTGATATATCAGTATTCATGATTTCTCTTGCGAATTTTCTCATAGGGAACTAGTATTTAACAAATTTAAGGCATTTTTTATGTTTTTGTTACGATTTTTCGCAAAAAAAAGCAAAAATCCCACCAAAAACCGCTTCTATGTATTGTCTTACGCCCGGACTGCGTTCCTTGTCCGGGCTTACCAACATCTTGTCCCTAAGGGAACAGGCTGTGGCTATTTTTTTTGTGGCTCACCAGAAAAAAAAACTTACAATCCGTTTTCTACAAATTGTATTTTCATTCCGTTCGGATCTTTAATAAAAAAGAATTTCATTTTCGGATTCGGCTGAAACGGTCCGCTTTCTATTTTAATTCCTTTGGATTTCATAAGCTGCAACATATCATCCAGAGAATCAACTTCAAATCCCCATGAAATGTCTGTACCGGGATTGATGCTTGTTTTGTTTTTATCGAAAATCAGTTCAACTTTAGTTTCTCCGTCTCCGAGAAATGCAATTTCTACATCCGCACCTGCCTTGAATTTCGCATTCAGCGCAAGTCCGATGATTTTTTCGTAAAAGTTTAAGGATTCCTCCATGTCCTTTACATACAGTGTACTCCAACAAAATTTCATACGTATTTTCGTTTAAATTATGTAAAACAAGATACGAAAATCGCTGAATGAAAAAAAATGAAAGCATCATTGATGTTCAATAAAACAAAGAATGTTAATTTATTGTATGAGATTCAAGAGATAATAATGTAAAAGCACGTAAAACTCTAAAGAAATGTAATCTTAATTCTCAGCAAGTAGTTTTGCCTCAATATTACGCTGAGCCTGTTCCAGCAGCTCATCATACTGCTTGCTTGTCAGGGTAATCTGATAATTAATTGGACTAATGTGTCGTCCGTTGACATGCACCTCATAATGCAAATGAGGACCTAAAGAAAGTCCGGTACTGCCAACGTTTCCAATCTGCTGCCCACGTACCACATGTTCGCCTTCTTTTACGGTAATTTTCTGTAAGTGAGCGTATAAGCTGGATAATCCATCCACGCCGTGATCAATAATAACATATTTTCCATAGCCGTTGGAACGATAATCTGCAAATTCAATTACTCCATCTCCGGAAGCATATACAGGCGTTCCAAATGAAGCAGTATGATCAACTCCTTTATGAAAATGGGTAAAACCTGTTACCGGATTTCTTCTGTATCCATAGTCTGTACCAAAACGAATAATATCATCATTATGGATAGGCGTAATTGCCGGAGTACATTTCATTCGCAAGCTTTCTTCTTCCAGTGCTTTGCCGATTTCTAGAAACGAATTTTCCTGAACCGCAAGTTTCCGATTAATCTGATCAAGATTCTTTTGAATTTCAACAACAACATCACTGTATTTATGTCCTGAAAAGCTATGATACTTATCAAATCCACCAAATCCAGAGTTTCGAATATTCATCGGAATGCTATCCAATTGATAAATTGCACGATAAATTTCATTATCCTGATTGGCTAAATCTTGCAAATTTTCATGAAAATTTGTTAAACTATCGTTAATTGCTGCTAAATCATGCGCCATTTTTTCATTTTCTTCCCGTAAAACCTTATCAGAAGGAGTGTCAAAAAATGCAAAGTATCCAAGCAACAAAATTAGCGATAAAAGTGCTGAACTAAGCACATGGCGAAATCCTTTAAAGAGGCTTCTCTTAAGGCTTCTGCGTACTTTTTCGTAGCTCAGACTCTCTGTATTGAATTTATATTTTATTCTACTCATAATGAATTATTTAGGTTCTCAAATGGAATTTCCATAGGAAAACTCTCAAATTCTGGCTGCAAATTTAATAAATTCCTGTAACTTTGCATGCATTTGAAAAGAATTTTAACACAGTAAACTGTTAACAACTATGACATCACAAGAAATTCGCGATAAATTCTTAAGTTTTTTTGAGGATAAAAACCACTTAATTGTGGATTCTGCACCCATGGTTTTGAAAAATGATCCAACCCTCATGTTTACCAACGCAGGGATGAATCAGTTTAAAGATGTGTTTCTCGGACACGGAAAACCTAAAGCGTCACGATTAGTTGATTCTCAGAAGTGTCTGAGGGTTTCTGGCAAACATAACGATTTAGAAGAAGTCGGGCAGGATACCTATCATCATACCATGTTTGAAATGCTTGGAAACTGGTCTTTCGGCGATTATTTTAAGGAAGATGCCATTAATTTTGCATGGGAATTACTTACAAAGGAATACGGCATTGATGAAAGCACTTTATATGTAACAATTTTTGAAGGCGATGAGCAGGACGGGCTTTTACCGGACACCGAAGCCGGAAAAATTTGGAAAAAAATGGTTCCCCAGGAAAGAATTTTGCCCGGAAATAAAAAAGATAACTTCTGGGAAATGGGAGAATCCGGGCCCTGTGGTCCTTGTTCGGAAATTCATGTAGATATTCGTTCTGAAAAAGAAAAAGCAGAAATTCCAGGTGCTGAGCTTGTCAATAAAGATCATCCGCAAGTCATTGAAATATGGAATCTTGTGTTTATTCAGTTTAATCGCAAAGCGGATGGAAGTCTGGAATCCTTACCGAAAAAACATATTGATACCGGAATGGGGCTTGAGCGCCTGGCAATGGTCTTGCAAGGAAAACAATCCAATTATGATACCGATATTTTTCAGCCGATTATTCAGAAATTGGCGAAAATGTCCGGCGTGAAATACGGTCAGAAAAAGAAAGTGGATGTCGCTTTGCGTGTGATTGCAGACCATTTAAGGGCTGTTAGTTTTTCAATAGCCGACGGACAATTGCCCTCAAATGTGAAAGCAGGATATGTTATTCGTCGGATTTTGCGTCGTGCCATCCGTTACGGATATTCTTTCCTTGGTTTCCGTGAAGCCTTTATGTATGAGTTGGTTGATAATCTTGACGAGATAATGGGAAAAGCTTATCCGGAGCTTCGTGCCCAGAAAAAACTCATTAAAAAAGTGATGATGGAGGAGGAAAACACCTTCTTCAGAACCTTGTCCAAAGGTATGGATATGTTGGATAAAATTATTTCAGAAACAAAATCTAATGATTACAGGGTGATTAGCGGCGAAGATGCATTTTCCCTTTATGATACCTTCGGATTTCCATTCGATTTAACGGATTTGGTGGCCAGAGAAAATAAGCTTGTTGTCAATCGAAAAGAATTTGATGATTGCATGGCGCAACAAAAAGAAAGAGGACGCAAAGATGCGAAAAAAGACACAGGCGACTGGACCGTTCTTTTACAGGATGATGTGGAGGAATTTGTTGGGTACGACCAGCTTGAAGCCGATGTCAAAATCACGAAATATCGTAAAATCACGAAAAAGAAAACCGATTATTACCAACTTGTTTTCAATTATACCCCGTTTTATGCGGAATCCGGCGGACAAGTCGGCGATAAAGGCTATCTTACTGATGGGAAAGAGCGCATTGAAATCCTTGATACGCAGGATGAAAACGGTTTGATTGTTCATTTGACAAAAAAATTACCAGCAAACCCAAAAACTGAGTTTAAAGTGCAGGTTAATGAGGCGGCACGGAAAAATGCAGCGGCTCATCATACTGCAACTCACTTAATGCACAGGGCTTTACGCGATGTGCTCGGAGTGCATGTTGAGCAAAAAGGTTCAGCTGTACATCCGGATTATTTCCGTTTTGATTTTTCACATTTTGAAAAACTCAGCGATGAAGAAATCCGTAAAGTGGAAATTGCTGTGAATGAGAAGATTCGTGAAAACATCTCTCAGAAAGAACATCGTGCCATTCCTTTAGATGATGCAAAAGAGATGGGTGCCATGGCTTTATTCGGCGAAAAATACGGCGATATTGTTCGAGTTGTCCGTTTTGATGATTCTGTTGAATTGTGCGGTGGAACACATGCTGCATCAACAGGAGAACTTGGATTCTTTAAGATTCTGGTTGAAACGTCGGTTGCTTCCGGTATTCGACGGATTGAGGCAGTGGTAGGGGAAGCGGCTCAAAATGCCATTTTCGATGCATTCGATACACTTACGCAAGTGAAGGCCCGCTTTAAAAGCGCGAAAAACATTGTGCAGACTTTGGATAACTCGCTAGAAGAAAATGCAAAATTGCAGGACAGCGTGAAATTAATGCAAAATGCATTGATTGATAAAATGATGGGACAATTGGAACGTCAGGCTGAGGATGTCGGTGATTATAAGCTGATTCGCTCAGTGCTCGACGGCGCAAACCCTGCTATGCTAAAAGATATTGCATTCCGTTTCCGTAATAAAGGCAATACAATTGTTGTACTGGGAGCTCAGCTTGCCGGTAAACCGAATTTAGTGCTCCTTATTCCAGATGAAATTGTGAAAGAATATGAACTGAATGCCGGAACAATGATTCGTTCTGCTGCCAAAGCAATTCAAGGCGGAGGCGGAGGGCAGGCCTTTTTTGCAACTGCCGGAGGGAGCAAGGCTGATGGTCTGGATAAAGCCTTAGATGAGCTCAAAAATCATTTTGTTGAGATATTATAAGTACGCATTTTACTTAATGAGATTGTTTAACTAATTGCTTTTAAGTAATAATAAATCAAATAGTTTAAGAATATATATATATGACATACAAAAAGAAACCGAGTGGGAAGTTTTCGAAACAGAGTGTTCGCACAATTGATATTGAGGAATCAACAGAATTATTGAAATTCCTGTGTCTGCACTACAATCGCAGCAAAGCAAAATCCATGCTCAAAAACAAACTCATTGCAGTGAACGGGAAAATCACTTCGCAGTATAATGAGTCACTAAAACCCGGTGACAGCGTAATAATTCATCCCGATACGAGCACTACCGAAAAACGTATGCAGGATTTGAGCATTGTTTATGAGGATAAGGACATTATTGTGATTGATAAACATGCCGGATTGCTTTCTGTCTCAACAACAAAGGAGAATATCCGGACTGCTTTTCGCATTATTAGCGATCATGTAAAATTACAAGATCCTGATAATAAGATATTTATCGTACATCGTTTAGATAGAGAAACCTCAGGATTAATGGTCTTTGCAAAGTCTGAGGCAGTAAAAAAAGATTTTCAGGAAAATTGGCAGGATTGGGTAACAGATCGCACGTATTTGGCGATTGTGCAGGGAAAACCGGAACCATGGTCAAATACCCTGAAAACCTACATGTACGAGTCAAAAGCTTTAAAAGTGCATATTACTAAAAATCCTGATGAAGGACAACTTGCAATTACTCACTATAAAACCATAAAATCCAAAGGACAGTACGCATTGCTGAAAGTTTGGATAGAAACGGGCAGAAAGAATCAAATCCGTGTTCAGTTGAATGAAATCGGGCATCCCGTGCTCGGCGATTCAAAATACGGAGGCGAAGCGGTGGATAATCCAATTGGAAGACTTGCGCTGCATGCCTGGGTTTTAAATTTCAAACATCCGGTTAGCGGTGAATTAAAGGAGTTTAAAACAGCAATTCCACGGAAATTTTCTCGCGTTATCGGATAATATGTCAGACTCACAGAAAAAATACGATTTAATTGTGGTTGGCGCAGGAGCTGCCGGATTATTAGCTGCCGGACATGCTGCTGAGCGTGGATTGAGTGTCTTGTTGGTTGAAAAAATGCGTCAGGCAGGCAGAAAACTGCGTATCACGGGAAAGGGTCGGTGTAATATCACCAATGATGCTCCAATTCGTGATTTCCTGAAAAAAGTAAAGCCGAACGGAAAGTTTTTGTATCCGGCATTTCATGCGTTTTTCTCTCAGGATATGATTGCTTTTTTAAATGCGCATGATGTCCCAAGCGTTTTAGAGCGAGGCGGACGGTATTTCCCGGAATCAAACCAAGCCGGCGACGTGGTGGATGCTTTGATAAAATATGCCGAAAATAAGGGCGTAGAGTTTCTTTACGAGGCAAAAGTCCGGCATCTCATTAAGGAAGATAAAAAGCTGGTCGGAATTACCGTGATTCAATCCATGCAAATGCAGGATATCTTTGCGGATAATTTGCTGATTGCAACCGGCGGAAAATCCTATCCGGCAACGGGTTCTACCGGTGATGGCTATAAACTGGCGAAGCAGGCAGGACATCAAATTGCGGAAGTGCATCCCGCGCTTGTTCCCATCGAAGTTGAAGGTGAAATTCCTTCGCGTTTAGAGGGCTTGTCGCTTAAAAATGTGAATTTAAGCCTTTGGGTTGACGGGAAAAAGCAAGATGAGGAATTCGGAGAAATGCTTTTTACCGATTTCGGATTTTCAGGGCCTATTGCATTGACAATCAGCCGTGAAGTTTACTCACCAATCAGCTTGGAAAAACAGGTGCAATTATCCATCGATTTTAAACCGGCTTTGGATGATAAAGTCTTGGATGCCCGGCTTCAAAGGGATTTGGACGGCAACGGGAAAAAGCAAATCGGCAATTTGTTTAAACAATGGCTGCCGTCAAAACTGATTCCCGTTTTTATTGATTTGCTACACATTGATGAGGAAAAACCGGCGCATCAGGTGTCCGGAAACGAACGGAAAGCGATTCGAAAACTCATGAAAAATTTTCGCCTTGAGGTGGTTGGCCTGCGATCTTTTCGTGAGGCAATTATTACTGCCGGAGGCGTGGATTTGGATGAAATTAATCCCAAAACCATGGCATCAAAATATCATGAGAATTTGTTTTTTGCCGGCGAAATTTTGGATTTAGATGCCGAAACCGGCGGATATAATCTGCAAATTGCATTCAGTACGGCATGGCTTGCTGCGGAGTCTGTTTCAGGGAAAGAGTGATACGGCATAAAAAATCTATTCCAAGATAGCTGGCTTTCACAAAAAAAATGACAGATAATAAATGGATAAATTTCAAAATAAATATCGCAAACAGTCTGCTAGACTGAAAAATTGGGATTATGGTTGAAATGCTGCCTATTTTGTGACCATTTGCACAGCAAACAGGGAATGTTTTTTTGGTTATATCGTGGATAAGCAAGTGAAATTATCTGAAATAGGAAAAAAGGCCGATGAATATTGGTTAGAAATACCTGAACATTTTCCATTTGTAAAATTAGATGTACATGTGGTAATGCCCAATCATGTACACGGGATTATTATAATTGACAAACAGGATGATGGTCGGAATAATAAACAAAACGTTGGTTGTGACGTGGTACGATCTGTAGGGACGCAAAATTTTGCGTCCCTACAGGCGGAACAACCGAACCATCAACAAAAAAATAAATTCGGACCACAATCACAGAATCTGGCATCAATTATTCGTGGATATAAAACAGGGGTTACAAAATATGCACGAAACAACAAAATTGATTTTTCCTGGCAATCCCGTTTTCATGATCACATTATCCGAAATGACACAGAATATCAACGAATAAAAAATTACATCATAAATAATCCCAAAAAATGGAAAAATGATTCATTAAATCCATAATGTACTAAGGCGATTCAACACGTGTCGAAAAAATAATAAACATGACAAATATTCCCTCATAAATAATTCACACAGCTCGCCACCACACCCAAAAACATGGAGCGCAATGCAAACAAAAACTCCAAAAATCCTCACAAAACCTCTCACATTTGCATAATTTGTGCTATATTTCGGGAGAAAACCAGCTAACTCGTTTACAAATGCTTACACTAAATTACAAATGCTTAGCATACGGATATAGTTTTAGAGCACAGGGTTTTGTGGGCGGAGTTGTGTATATAAACGAGTTGGGCTTAATACAAAAAGACCGAAATACTAAATGAGTAGCATTGATAAAATACAAGAAAATCTGAATACTGAACAACAAGAAGCAGTTACTCAAACTGAAGGTTATGTGCGGGTAATTGCTGGTGCTGGCTCAGGAAAGACAAAAGCATTAACATCACGCTACGCATACATTGTTGAAGCATTAGGAATTAACTCATCAAATATCCTTTGTGTAACCTTTACAAATAAGGCTGCACAAGAAATGCGAAAAAGAGTAAAAAGATTAGTCGGAGGAAATTCAGATTTAAGTTACATAACTACATACCACGGATTTTGTGTTAGAGTCTTGAGAGAGGACATAAACAAACTTGAATATCCGAAAAACTTTATAATAATGGACGTTGAAGACCAGAAAACTGTTCTTCGACAAGTATATAATGAACTAGGTTTAACATCAAAAGTATTCACTTTCAAACAAGTATTAAGATATATAAGCAAACAAAAAACCTCACAAGAATATCTGAAATATATCCTTGAATCCAAGAAGAAAGAAACCGATAATGAAATTGAAAAAGTATTTATAAGATACTTAGAAAAACAACAACGGAATTTTGCTTTAGACTTTGATGACTTACTAAATTTTGCACTTTACATATTTGTAAATAATCCAGATGTTCTTGAAAAGTGGCAGAAAAGACTGCATTACATCCAAGTTGACGAAACTCAAGATAGTTCACGAAAACAATTTATGTTAATTGAGATGCTCTCACAAATTCATAAAAATCTTTTTGTTGTTGGCGACCCAGACCAAACTATTTATGAATGGAGAGGTGCTAAACCCGAAATTTTGGTTGATTTTGATAAACAATTTATTGATTCAAAGACAATCATAATGAATCAAAATTATCGCTCAACACCGAATATATTAAATCTTGGAAATCATATTATTAAAAACAATAAGATTAGGGTAGATAAAGATATGTTTACCCAAAACCCTGAAGGCGTTGAAGTTGTCCATTTTCACGGTCAAAATGATTATGAAGAAGGTTTATGGGTTGCAAATGAAATTAAGAAACTTGTAGCTGACGAAACGTATAAACATTCAGACTTTGCCATATTATATAGAGCTAATCACATTTCACGTAGTATAGAACAATCTCTAATTAGAGAGAATATTCCTTATTCTGTTTTTGGCGGAATTAGATTTTTTGAACGGAAAGAAATTAAAGATGTACTTGCCTATTTAAGATTGATTGAATTTGGGGATGATTTTTCTTTTCTGAGAGTAGTGAATACTCCAAGCAGAGGTCTCGGTAAAAAGTTTATTGAAAATGTAGCTAAAATTGCCGAAAAAGAAAATATTTCGCTTTATTCAGCATTAAAAGAAAACATATTACAAAACGATTTAAGCCGTAAAGGAGCAATAGAATTTATAGAACTAATTGAAAAGTATAAAAAATCAAAAAATGATTTAATTATTTCAGATTTAGTCAAGGAAATAATGGATGAAAGTGGTCTTTCTGCGTATTATAGAACTGATGGAGATACAGATAGGTTAGACAATATAAAAGAACTTCAAAACTCTATAATTTTATTAGAAACTCAGGATGAAGAACAAATAAATCTTACTGAGTATTTGCAAGAAATTGCACTCTATACAAATATGGATATAGAAGACGATAAAAATGATAGAGTTAAATTAATGACCATTCATACTTCTAAAGGTTTAGAATTTCCATACGTTTTTCTTTGCGGTTTTACAGAGGGCGTTTTACCAAGTGCAATGTCAATTAAGGAAAGACGAGCAAAAGCCATTGAAGAAGAAAGACGTTTGACCTATGTTGCTATAACAAGAGCTGAAAAGGCATTTTATATGACTGAATCTGAAGGTTTCAATTTCAGTACAGGTTTAAACAAATACCCATCACGATTTCTATTTGAAATAAGCGACAACTATTTTGTTCGTAAAGGTGAATTAAGTCAAGAAATTATAGATGAAGCCAAAGAACAACTCAAATTAGATTCAACTCGTCAACCTATTCAAAAGAAATTTAATATTGGTGATATAGTGAATCACACAATTTGGAATCAAGGGAAAATTATTGAGGTAAATGAAGAAAAAGGGGAGTATCAGATTGAGTTTTTAGAAACAAAGAAAGTTAAACCAATAAATTTTGAGTTTCAAGGAATTGAGAAAGTTGAAAAATTAAATAAAAAAAGAAAAACAAAAGAAAATAAAGCAGAGATTATTAGGGAGCAAAAAGCTCCTGTTAAAGTTGTTGCCAAACAAAAAACACCTGCGGATTTAATTGATAAAAACATAAAGGCAAAGATTAAAAGGTTTGCAAAAAAAGAATATCCAGATGATAAAGAAATGAGGGATTATGTTTTTGAAAACCAGGTTGAAGCATATTTATATATGGAATCGGTCTCTGACAATGAACTGAAAGGATTTGCTATTAGTGAATACAAGCATGATTATGATATGCAAAAGCATATTTATGACAATAATGTAGTTGCTAAAAAATATATGACTACTGTAACAGATACAGAAATTAAAAGAATTGCAAAAGAAGATTATTCAGAAGATTATGAAATGCAACAGCACGTTTATGACCAGCAAGTGTCTGCAAAAAAAGAAATGGCTAAAATTCCGAATAGTCTTTTAAAAAGAAATGCAATAAAAAAATATCCAAATGATTATGAAATGCAAATTCACATCTATGGAGAATTGAAAGAAGAAAAAGAGCTTAATAAAGCTGAAATAATAACCGATAATATTGAAGTTGAACTAAATGAACTTGTTGAAAAAGAAGAAACAGAAAAATCATTAATTGAAGTTGTTGAAATTAAAGATGAAGTAAATGAATCATTGGAACCTGATGAGACTAAACAACAAGAAAATGTCGATAATGTATCAATTGAAAACGAAGAAGTACTAAGCCCAACAAGGTGTAAAAATAATGGTGGAGGCATTGATAATCAAATCGATACTTCAAATAATGGACTTTGGTCTAAATTGAAAAAATTGTGGTCTTAAATCCGCCACTATTCTTATACAAACCGTTGTGCCGCATACTGACCGAAAACTTTGCAACTATGGAAACAAATGAAAAATTAAGAGAACAGATTTTTGAGATAATTAATAATCAACTCAGGGATAACGACCCACCTGAGACTAAA
>JAQIBY010000092.1 GCA_027858835.1 Bacteroidales bacterium
AATTATCTTTAAGATTGCAAAATGCAAATTGAAATCCGTTTAATCGAGAAAATGCTATAACCAACTAAATCTCAAATATTTCAAAGAACTTTTTTAGATTTTAATGGGACAGTAATGAATAGATTCATTAAATTTACACAAATTTTAATGTAATATGCATATTGATTTTAGTTTACCTTGGCATGACCCTGTTTTGGTTTTTGTTGTATTGTTATCAATTATTTTGATAATTCCATTGGTTTTGGAACGCATCAAAATTCCCGCAATTATTGGATTTATTATTGCCGGCATATTAATCGGCGAATTTGGCTTTAACTTGATTCCCAGAGATTCCAGTATCGAACTGTTTGGAACCGTCGGTTTACTTTACCTTATGTTTATTGCAGGGCTGGAAATTGATCTGAACGAGTTTGTGAAAAACAAATCAAAAGGGATTACATTTGGAATTGTTACAATTCTATTTCCCATTATTTTAGGAGTGCCGGTATTTTATTTTATTTTTAATTACAGCTTTTCCGCCTCGGTTTTAATCGGGAGTATTTTGGTTTCACACACACTTGTTACTTACCCGATTATCAGTAAATTGGGGATTACGAAAAATCAGGCTGTACACATTGCAATTGCCGGAACACTGATTGCTGATGTGTCTGCACTTTTAATTCTCGCAGTAGCAACAAATAATATAGGCAATGAATTTGAAATCTTGTATTGGTTAATATTTTTTGGTAAAATTCTTTTGTTTGGAGGAGTTGTCCTTTGGGGATTTCCCGCACTTAGTCGAGTCTTTTTAAAATATGTCAGCGACAATGTCTTACAGTATATTTACGTGCTTACTGTCGTTTTTCTTTCATCATTTTTTGCGATGCTTGTCGGACTTGAGCCAATTGTGGGTGCATTTTTTGCCGGATTGGCATTAAACCGACTTATCCCGCGAACCAGTCCTTTAATGAATCGGATTGATTTTATTGGAAATGCAATTTTTATCCCATTCTTTTTGATAGGGGTGGGAATGCTGATTGATTATCACGTTTTGTTCAAAGGTCCAATGGCATTGATAATTGCACTTTCTTTGAGTATTGTTGCGATTTTGTCAAAATATTTAGCCGCCAAATCAACTCAACGGATATTTAAGCTGTCAAAAAATGAAGGACAATTAATTTTTGGATTGAGTAATGCACGTGTGGCATCCGCCTTGGCAATTGCATTAATTGGCTTTGATATCATACTCGGACAAACAGAATCAGGCAAGCCGCTACGACTCTTGGATGAAAGTGTCTTTAATGCTGTGGTTGTAATGATACTGATTACCAGTGCAATCAGCTCTTTTGTCACACAGCGAGCCGGGCGAAAGATAGCCGCTCATGATATGAAAAACCAGCAGGTAAAGGATACAGCACCGACTGAAAATATCTTAATTGGGCTGGCAAATAAAGCGACTACAGAGGATTTAATTCACCTTGCAATCAGCACAATTGATAAAAAGCATCACCATCAAATCTACGGCTTGCATATTATTACCAAAAGTAATGAAAACACCCTTTCTCTGAACAGAGCTAATAATTTAATTGATGTTTCTAAGAAATATGCAGCTTCCGCAGATATTGAATTGAAACCAATTTTAAGATATGATATTAATATTGCTGCAGGAATCATTAATACCATAAAAGAACGTGAAGTTAAGCATTTCTTTATCGGTTTGCATGAAAAAGCCAGTCTGTTAGATTCATTTTTTGGTAAAATGACTTCTGATTTACTGAATAAAAGTGAAAGTACGATTTATATCAGCAAATTGTACCAGCCCATTAATACCGTTAAAAAATACCTCCTCGTTTTGCCACCGAAAGCACATCTTGAGTCCGGTTTTTGTGACTGGTTTAAGCGAATTTCTCAAATTATTGTCAATACCGGAAACGAGCTGTTAATTTATGGTGCTGTTGAAACGCAGGAATTTCTGCTAAATAAATTGAAAGTTACTGTGAGTTACAATTTTAAAACACTTGATGATTATAATGATAAGTTAGTAATTTCAAGAGATATTTCGCAAAATACCATGCTGATATTTGCGTTAGCGCGGAAAAGTTCTGTGTCTTATGAGCACTCAATGGAAAAAATGCCGAAATTCATCACAAAGTATTTCATGAAAACGAATTTTATGATCATATATCCCAATCAAGTCGGCCCTCAGAAAGATGAAAAATATACGTATTTTGGGTGAGTTATTTATGAGTTGGTTAGTAGATATAATAATTTGAAAGTTCGCCCCATCGCCCCATCGCCCCATCGCCTCATCTCTCTAGCTCGGTTTTCAAATCCTAAATGGATGGTCAAAAAATTATCTCGACCACAGTTGATGTTAGTAACTAGTTTTAACAAAATTTTAAGTCGATTATAATATGACTTTTCCATCTTCTTTCGTTCATCATATGCTAATATTTTTTAAATTCGTAAGTCGAAAAAATCAAACAAACTATTATTATGGAGCAAACAGTTGATATTAAAGCACTAAACGAAAGAATTCATGCCGAAAGCGGATTTTTGGACATGCTTAAAATGGAAATGGGTAAAGTCATTATTGGTCAAAAAGCCTTGGTGGAAGGTATGCTCGTCGGATTATTGTCAAATGGGCATGTGTTATTGGAAGGTGTTCCCGGACTGGCAAAAACATTGGCAATTAATACTTTAGCCAGCTCAATTGATGCAGGGTTCAGCAGGATTCAGTTTACTCCCGATCTTCTACCTGCCGATTTAGTGGGAACCTTGATTTATAGTCAGAAGAACGAAGAGTTTATTGTGAAAAAAGGACCGATATTCTCAAATTTTATTTTGGCAGATGAGATTAACAGAGCGCCTGCAAAAGTTCAATCTGCTTTGCTTGAAGCAATGCAAGAACGTCAGGTTACCATTGGAGATAAAACTTATAAGTTGGAAGAGCCATTTTTAGTACTTGCAACGCAAAACCCGATAGAGCAGGAGGGAACTTATCCTTTACCCGAAGCACAAGTTGATCGTTTCATGCTGAAAGTGATTATCGATTATCCGAAAAAAGAAGAGGAGCGAATGGTAATTCGCCAAAATGTGCAGGGAAAATTTCCGAAAGCATCTCCGATTATCAGTCCTGAAGACATTTTGAAAGCAAGACAAGTTGTGCGGGATGTTTATATGGATGAAAAAATTGAAAATTACATCCTCGATATTGTGTTTGCAACCCGTTATCCCGAACAATATGGACTGGAAAGCATCAAACACATGATTTCCTTTGGCGGAAGCCCGCGTGCAAGTATTAATTTGTCGCTGGCATCAAAAGCATTTGCCTTTATAAAACGCCGTGGATATGTACTGCCGGAAGACGTCAGGGCAATGTGCCATAATGTTTTACGTCACCGTATTGGATTGACATACGAGGCAGAAGCCGAAAATGTCGATGTTCATGAAATCATCAGCGAAATCCTAAATAAAGTAGAAGTACCGTAGCAGGTAGCAGGTGTTAGGTGTTAGGTGTTACCTACCAGTCGGCAGGCTGGGGTGTTGGTAAAAATGTTAAAACCAATTTATAAATGGAATCTTTTAATGAAACATATCGACAGCGTACATTTGATTTTGCAGTTCACATAGTTCAATATGCAATCAAATTACGAGAAGAAGGATTGCCATATGATTTATTTAGCCAGCTCCTTCGTGCCGGAACATCTTTCCCTGCAAATTTTCGTGCAGCAACACAGGCAAGATCAGATGCTGAGTATTATGCCAAACTTTGTATTGTTG
The DNA here is from genome assembly GCA_027858835.1 of Bacteroidales bacterium. Lineage (GTDB taxonomy): Bacteria > Bacteroidota > Bacteroidia > Bacteroidales > ML635J-15 > JAQIBY01. Next base: position 3,763 of record JAQIBY010000092.1, read on the forward strand.
TTGAGGAGTGTGATGAAACTGTTTTTTGGCTTGATTTATTTGAAAAATCATCATTAGTTAAAACGGATGAAATATTTTTTAATCTTAGGAATGAAGCAAATGAAATGGTGAAAGTTTTTTCAAAAGTTAAAGGAAATGTTGGAAAGCGTATCGGAAAATCGTATTCGCTAAAGAGTCCTGATTCCTAACCTTTAACTCCTAAACCCTGAAAACATGGATGCAAAAGAATTAATAAAAAAAGTACGGACGATAGAAATTAAAACACGGGGATTATCACGACAGATATTTGCCGGGGAGTATCATTCTGCCTTTAAAGGAAAAGGAATGGCTTTCAGTGAAGTGCGTGAATATCAGGTTGGTGACCCCATTAAAGATATTGATTGGCATGTAACAGCTCGCTTTAATCACCCCTATGTTAAGGTGTTTGAGGAAGAGCGTGAAATGACTGTCGTTTTGTTGGTTGACATGAGTGCCTCGCTGCAATTCGGTACGACTGATAAAATGAAAAACGAATTACTTGCTGAAATTTCTGCGGTACTTTCCTTCTCTGCAATTCATAATAATGACAAAATCGGGGTAATCTTTTTTACCTCGCAGGTTGAGAAATTCATTCCGCCGAAAAAAGGGAAAAAACACATTCTCCGTATTATTCGTGAAATGCTTGATTTTGAGCCGCAGCATTCTGGTACCAACATTTCTGAAGCACTGCGTTATTTAACAAATGCCTTGAAAAAGCGCTGTACAGCCTTTCTGATCTCTGATTTTAGAGATGACAATTATCTTGATGCGTTGCGAATTGCCGGGAAAAAGCACGATTTAGTCGGGGTTCGCTTGTCGGATATCCGTGAAGAAACTTTGCCGAATATAGGGCTGGTGCACATGCTTGACCCGGAAACCGGCCAAACCCGATGGATTAATACATCAAATAAACGTATTCAAAAAACCTATGAAAAATATTGGCACGAATTGCGCCAACAAAGTATAGAATACCTGAAAAAATCGGGTGTTGATTTCGCTGAAATTCGTACCGATCAGGATTATGTAAAACCGCTTATTGCACTGTTTAAACGTCGTTAATATGAAAAAACTAAACTCCATATTGTGTCTGCTGCTGTTTTTTGTGATGATGAGTTTATCCGGCTTTGCACAGAATGCAGTCATCACGATTTCGAAAGACAGTATTGTCATTGGAGACCAACTAAGCATGCAGCTTATGGTTCCGGCAGATGCACCCGGGAATGTTCGTTTCCCTGCATACAACGAAGATACTGTAACTGAAGGTGTTTTTGTGTTGGCAGATAAGGATGTCGCCTTTAATCAGGATAAAAAATTGGTGTCAAAAGACTATGTAGTGGCAGCTTTTGAAGCCGGAAATTATACTGTTCCCCCTCAAAGCATACGGGTTGTCGCCGGTTCCGATACACTGATTTATTTATCTGATTCCGTGCAATTTTTTGTTAAACCTGCAGTTGTTGTTGATACCTTGCCGGTTGATACCGTATATGCTGATAAATCAGGCGTGATTATTATGGGACGCAATGGGTTTTCGGAGGAAATTGAGCAGCAAATTCCAGATTCGATCAAACAATCAATGTCTGCAGATAGCTTAACTCTATTGAAACAGCAGGTAAAACAGAATATGACAAGTCAGTTTTCAGGACAAATTTTCCGTGTGAGTGGCTTACGTTCTGAAAAAGATATCCTACAAATTGTTGATGCTCCAAAAAAGCAACTCTTTATTGTTAACGACAAATCCATTCGAGAACAAATGCGCATTCCGGGTGCTTACGATACGGTTTTTGTGCAGGAATTTGACACGGTAATTTCGTCGCAAGCTTTGTTTACAGTTTACGATATCAAAGATATTCATGATGATTTTTATGAAACAAAATTCAATCTGAAAGAATTGTTCTTTTATATTTGGAAATTTTTGAAAGCCAATTGGTGGTGGCTGCTTGCAGTGTTCGTCCTTGCTATTGCTGCGATATACTATTTCCTATATTACAAAAAAGGGAAACCGGTTTTTCAAGTTAAAGAAAAAGTAAAAGAGCCGGCGCATGTGATTGCGTTCAGAGAATTAGAGCGGATTCGGAATGAAAAGCTATGGCTGAAAAATCAGATAAAGACCTATTACACGCAATTAACCGATACATTGAGAAAATATCTTGAAAATCGATATGATTTGCTGGCGATGGAGAAAACCTCTGCCGAAATTTTGGATGATTTGAATGAAACAAAATATCTCGACGATGATTTGGTGATTAAACTGCGAGAGGTGTTGCAACGTGCTGATTTTGTGAAGTTTGCTAAGTCCATGCCGCTGCCTGATGAAAATGAGAAATCCCTAAAGTTAATTTGGGAAATTGTGGCGCGATCAAAGCGTGTTGAAATCACTGAGTCATATAAACCTGAGCAGACAGAAAAAGATACGATGAATAAAGAATCAAACAATTAATGCACTATGTTTGGAATAGATGAATTTGCAAATAAAAACTTGCTTTGGCTATTAACAGCTATCATCCCTTTAATTGTTTGGTATGTGTTATACCATCCAAAAACGGATGCTGTTCTGAAGACCTCCGGATTAAAGGCCTTTGCCGGTATTCCCTCCTCGGGACGAGTGAGCTTACGACACATGCTTTTTGTTTTACAAATGCTAGCTTTTGCGCTGTTTGTCATCGCTTTGGCGCGACCACAAAAATCAAATAGTTGGAAAACCGTTGATACTGAGGGTATTGATGTTATGATTGCTTTGGATATCAGTGGATCCATGCTGGCTGAGGATTTTAAGCCCAATCGGCTTGAGGCGGCAAAAGATGTGGCAATTGAATTTATTGCAGACCGTCCGAATGACCGAATTGGGCTTGTGGTTTTTGCCGGAGAAAGCTTTACACAATGTCCGTTGACAACGAATCACAAGGAGCTTGTGCGATTATTTCGCGAGGTCGATTCTGACATGCTTGCAGATGGAACCGCCATTGGAATGGGATTGGCAAGTGCGGTAAATCGATTAAAAGATAGTAAGGTCACATCGAAAGTTGTCATTTTGTTGACGGACGGAGTTAATAATTCAGGACAGATATCTCCTGAAACAGCTGCGGAAATCGCAAAAACCTTTGAGTTGAGAGTGTATTCCATTGGTGTAGGAAGCAAAGGGACAGCACCCTATCCCGTTCAAACGCCTTTTGGTACGCAATATCAAAATATGGAGGTTAAAATTGATGAATCCACTTTGTCTGCAATTTCTGAAATGACAGGAGGTCAGTATTTCCGGGCAACCGATAATGAAAAGTTACGGGAAATTTATCAGGAAATTGACCAATTGGAAAAGACAATTATCCAAGAAAAGCAATACACACAAAAAGACGAGCGTTTCTTTTGGTTCCTGTTTGCAGGTATCGTTTTGCTTGTCGTGCAACTCATTTTACGTTATACTGTTTTTAGACAAATTCCATAGTTATGTTTCAATTTGAAAATACTGACATATTGTACTTTTTGTTGCTGATACCGGTTTTTGTCGGCTTATTTTGGTTGAACCGGATAAGTTGGAAAAAGCGATTATCCCGTTATGGCAATATTGGACTTGTAAAGCGTTTGCTACAACATTATTCTTCCGAGCGACCCATTTGGAAATTTGTTTTGGAGATGCTCACTTTGGCACTTCTGATCTTTGCATTGGCAAATCCGCAGTTCGGTTCTCGTTTAAAGGAGGTGAAACGCAAAGGTGTGGAAATTATGATTGCGCTTGATGTTTCACGTTCGATGGAAGCCCGAGACATTAAACCTGATCGCTTGAGCAAAGCAAAACGCTCGGTTGAATTATTTATGAATAAGTTAGATGGTGACCTTGTCGGGATGGTTGTGTTTGCAGGTGAAGCATACATTCAAATTCCAATGACAGACGATTATGCTTCAGCAAAAATGTATTTGTCAAATATCGATACGGATTTGGTACCTGTTCAGGGAACAAACCTTGCTGATGCTATTGATATGTCAGCGAAAGCATTTTCAGAAGATCCGGAATCATCAAAAATTATCATTTTAATTACGGATGGAGAAAATCATGAGCCGGATGCAATTGAAGCTGCGGAGCTTGCTAAAAATGACGGTATTATTATTTATACAGTTGGTATGGGGACCCGTGAAGGTGCTCCTATTCCTGCTGTTGGTGGCGGTTTTCACCGGGATAAAGAAGGAAATATTGTCAGTTCAAAATTAAATGAAAAAATTCTGAAAGAGATTGCTGACGCCGCAGACGGAAATTACATGTTAGCTGGAAAATCCGGCACGGGGCTCGATCATGTGCTTGATGAAATCTCAAAACTGAATAAAACGGAACGAAGTGTTGAAACCTTTTCAGAGTTTGATGATCAGTATCAATATCCGCTAGCTCTGGCAATCTTGTTACTGATTTTTGAGATGCTGATTCCGAGACGAAAATTACAAAGTAAAAAATCATCCTAAACTCCCGAATTATGAGATACAGAACAATTTTGATCATAATGTTTATTGGTCTGGCGACAAATCTCTCGGCTCAGGCTGACCGAAAATTTAATCGGAAAGCGATGAAAGCCTTTGAGGATGGCAAATACAATGAAGCGATTTTAAATTATCAGAAGGCCTTAAAAGCAAATCCTGAACAAGCAGAATATCATAACAATCTGGGACATGCTCATTATCGAAACGAGAATTATGAACGTGCAGCTGAGGATTATCAGAAATTTATGGATAAACCTGGTGTGACAAAATCGGCCCAGTTTCATAATTTGGGAAATTCTTTTTTACAGGCCGGAGAGTACGAAAAAAGCATTCAATCATATATTGAATCATTGAAACTGGATTCTGAAAGTGAGGATACAAAATATAATTTATCTATGGCGCAAGCTATGTTGAGACAACAACAACAGCAACAGCAGCAGCAGCAGCAACAAAATCAAGATCAGAATCAAGACGAAAATAAGGAGCAAGAGCAAAAAGAACAGAATCAAAAGTCCGAACAAGATAAGGAACAAGAGCAGAATCAAGAACAACAGGAGCAACAACAAGAGCAAGAGCAACAAGAATTGTCAAAAGAAGATGCTGAACGTATGTTAGAAGCTTTGCAAAAACGTGAAGAAGAATTGCAGGAAGATATTAAGAAAAAAGCAAAAGTACGTAGTCGTCAACCGGAAAAGGATTGGTAGTGATGGTTTTATTTCTTTGATTTTGCAATTAAATCTTTTAGTCATTGCATTGTTTAAACCGGATATAAGTGCACTTACAATACCCTATGCATGGTTTATGATTTTTTTTTCATCGATACTGATATGCTCAAAGGATACATGCGAACAATTCCTACGCTCCATTCTACCTTAAGTGTAGTGGGGGCGTAGTGGTCAGAAATGTACTCAAAGTTAAGATAAACTGCTTGCATCTTGTGCTTGCTTTCAATAATGGTAATTATCCATTCATCTTAAAAAACTAACAACAAATTGAAATTTTTTGTGAAATTCATACCTTAGAATCAAAATTTTCTATTAAATTTGTAGTAGAACTAAAAATAAGTTTGTTTTAAAAAAAATTGTGGAGATAATTAACCGTACAGTTTAGTACAAATATCCAAAGTTTAACAAATTTACATCATGTTCTTATACAGTTAGTTGCAAATAGCCAATGTGACTGAGAAGGCGGAGCTGTGGGAAACAGACAGATTTTCACATGATACTTAGAAGGATAATTTATAGAAATGAAAAGCGTTTACTGATTCTTATGGAGTCGGACAAACGTGTCATTCCACAAATTAAGAAGATTGTTGGAATAAAGTGGGATAAAACATTACAGGCTTTACATTTGCCAGATAATGCGATTTCGCTTGAACGCCTGAATGAAATAGATACTGAAATCCAGTTTAATGCAAAGGTTGTGCATGATGTATTTTGTTCAATTACAGAGAAACGCTTGTATTTGCAAATTTCCGTGAATAAAGATGATATTGAGTTTGTTAAGTCATTATCCTACAGCAAATGGAATGGCAATGCTTACCGCTGGGAACTGCCGAATTATAGTCATCATTTACCAAAAATCAGGCAATATTTTGGAATACGCTTACTGGAACGTGATTTACGGAATCGTAAACCGGTTTATCATGATTTTGATAATCCGCAAGCGATGGTAAAGCCACTCAAAACGCCTGATTACATACCTTCTTATTTGAATCGGTTTGAGCAGTGGATGGAATACAGGCGTTATAGTGAATCATCGATTCGTTCCTACACAAAATCGATACGTGTTGTGATGAGTTTTTTATCTCCTATATTGCCTGAAGACATCACAGAAAAAGATCTTCAGCGCTTTGTGAACGAGTATTTAATTCCAAATGGATACAGTTATTCATATCAGAATCAGATTGTGAATGCTGCAAAACTATTTTTTCGGGAAGTTTTAGATACATCTTTTGATGTTGAGAAGTTGCAGCGGCCAAGAGCGCAACATAAATTACCAAATGTGTTGAGTAAAGCAGAAATTAAACAGATTCTTGAACCAATTCGTAATGTAAAGCATAAAACTGCATTAAGTTTAATTTATGCATGTGGTTTACGCAGGAGTGAATTATTAAACTTACGAATTAAGGATATTGATTCGAAGCGTCACATGTTGTTAATAAGGAATAGTAAAGGGAATAAGGATCGGATAATTCCAATATCAGATAATGTCATAAAGTTATTACGAAATTATTATCAGTTATACCGGCCTGTGAAATATTTATTTGAGGGACAGAAAGTTGGCACACAATACAGTGAGACAAGTTTAGAAAACATCATAAAGGACGCTCGGAAACGTAGTGGAATTAAAAAGCCAGTTACTTTGCATTGGCTACGTCATTCTTATGCAACGCATTTGTTAGAGTCAGGTACTGATTTACGGTACATTCAGGAATTATTGGGTCATAAATCAAGTAAAACGACGGAGATTTATACTCATGTAACAGAAAAAAGTCTACAAAAAATCCAAAGTCCATACGATGATTTATTTAAAAATGATTAATTTTGTTTATATACCATGTAAAAAACATGGGGTTATTTTCTCCTAACAATAAAATAACCTTATATTTACTTGGGGGATAAACGAGTTACAGCCAAGTGTAGAGAAACCCTTTTCGTTCCGTTTTTTTTTAAATGGTTTTTAAGAGAAAAGTGGTGAGTTTGCTTTTTATTGAAGAAAGAAAAGTAGCCAAACAAAATTTGCGAAATATATAGCCACGATTATCAGATTTGGTGGATTTGAATTATTTCAAAAAATGCCTTTGAAAACCGATAGTGTTAACGAATAATCTAATGGCTACGATTTTTCAGCAATAGGGAATGGAAGACATGGAGAATCGCAAATTTTTACCGAGAAGCCAGAGAAAACAGCTCGAACGAACTTCGGAATCCAAATTTCGCAGATATATTTTCACAATGAATTGATTTTAGCAGAAATCTGGATTCAATAAATCGAAGCTTTGAGCAGTTGTTCAAAACGAAGTGGTGTCAAGCTGATTTTACGAGCTGTTTTTTTGCAGCGATTTAGTTCTATATTAAAACGATAAATTATCTGCTATCATGGCAAATCTGAGTCAAATTTGAGATTTATTGAAAGCAAACTTGAAGAGAAATAAATAAAAAAACCATTTGAACGGGGATGCGTTTTCCGCAAGTGAAGATCGGAACTCGAAGTCGGAGCAGAAGCAC
>JAQIBY010000100.1 GCA_027858835.1 Bacteroidales bacterium
TCGACGTCGTCGTTCTGATTCTGTCAATTTAAAATTCGATCGTTTTGCCATAATTTCCCGTTTTTAATTAATACTTACTTTTGTATTTTAAACGGTCAACCTATTTCAGGCATTGACAACAAACCGTTGGAAACGGAAGTACTGCAGGTGCCGGAATTTATGGGCTGGCCGAGAATAATAACTTTGGCGGATACTTTGAGTCCTATGATTATCCTGGGATAAATGTTAGTACCGGGAATAGTGCTGCGCAATCTGCACAAATTGCATCTGCCGGTGCAAGCCCTGTAAATCCCGGATTGCTTAGTGTTGGAACTAACCAGTTTTCAATTAGTAACAATGTGAATTGTCAAAATGTGATTATGAATAATTTGGGCGGAGAACCTACATTTGCACCGGAATCAAACGGATATGGATTTCTGGGTACGAGTAGTTATGGATGGTATTATGTTTATTCGGTGAATTTTGCAAATCCTTCAAAAAGAGAACTCAAACGAAATATTACTCCCCTTGAAAATAACTTAGGGCAATATGTATTGGAAGATATTGAGCAAATGAAACCTTCATTTTATAAATATAAAACGGAAACAGATGTGTTTGATGCTGACAATCCTGGTAAGTACCGCTCAAACATGCATTTAGGTTTAATTCTGGATGAGGCTCCGGATTACCTACAGGACAATACTTTTTCCGGTATAGATATTTATGCTTTGGCAACCCTTGGTGTTGCAGGGGTTAAAGCAGTGAATGAAAAAGTTGAAAAACTGGAAGAAACCATTCGTGATTTTGGAATTGTTAAAATGAAAGAAAAAACAATCTATGTGCAACTTGATAATGCATTTTCTGACAAGCTGACAGATCAGGATTTACCCGTTGTTACAGCAAATACAAGCAATCCTAAAATAACTGTTTCGATAATTAGTCAGGATAAAAACGGGTTTACTTTAGCACTGAATAAACTGCCGGAAACTGAAGTCATGATAAACTGGATTGCCATGGCGAAAGTAACAGTTTATAATGAAGTGGATTACTCGGAATCAATTGAGTCTGAGCTTAGAGAACAGCTTATCGTACCGGAAACAACTAAAAATCGGATAAAAACTCGTGTTTCCAAGCAAAAACAAGAACCACTGGAACTTATTGATCCTGAAATTAAAGGTCGCCCGAAACGGATAAACTAATCTATCAACCCTTCCACAAAATAATCATCCGGGAAATTAACAATATAGCAGGTTTCCGTAGCGCGTGTAATGGCTGTGTAAATCCAGCGATAGTAGGATGCACCCATCATTTCTTCAGTGACATACCCTTGGTCAATAAAAATAACTTTCCATTGTCCGCCTTGCGCTTTATGACAGGTTAATGCGTATGCATATTTCACTTGCAGGGCATTCAAAAACGGATCTTTGCGCATGGCATCAAAAATCTTTTTTCTGTTGCCGAGGTGTGCATAGTCTTTTGCAACTTCTTCGTAAAATTGTTTGCCTTTGTCAGACGGAAGCGATGGCCCATCCAACATAAGAACATCGAGCATTAGCCGCAATTCCACTTCCAGTTCAGGATAATCCACGAATTTCACAAGCACATCCTGAAAGCGAAATCCATACATCTCATGAACGCCTCTCAATCTGACAATTTCTATCATGTCGCCGTTTGCGATAAAATTAATTGGTGAATTTTCCGGTAGCCAGAAATAATTGTTCTTTACCACCATTAAAATATCACCCGGTGACAATTCTTCTTCCCGCCAAAGAATTTGATTTCGTATGCCCTGATTATACACATTTGCATTTTTGTTGGACCGACAAATCACCTTAACTTCCTCCATGCCGGCGTTTTGATATTCGCTTTCTATTAAATCCACAAGTTCTGTTCCCGATACCCGATGAATATCATCGAAACCGGTGGTTGTTAATTTAGGAAGTATTTTTGGGTCAGTAACAAGTTGATTTCGCAGCTGTGTAGCATTCATTAAAATCCCCGACGATTCCGCTTGACGAATTACTTGCGTCAATTCGGTATGCAGCACTGAAAACCCGCGACTCTCAAATTCAGAAACTTCCAGTGCTGGTGATTCCGGTGTGTTTACCGGAGGCAACTGAGCCGTATCGCCAATCATTATTATACGGCAATTGTCTTGATTATAAACAAATTGCAATAAATCATCCAACAAACGACCGCTGCCAAACATGCTGCCCGGAGAATAATCATTGGAAATCATGGATGCTTCGTCCACAATAAAAATCCGGTCACCTTGTGGGTTAAATCCTAACTTAAATCGCATGTCGTCGGTTTTATTCGTATCCTGACGATAAATTTGTTTGTGAATGGTAAAAGCCGGATGTTTGGCGTAATGTGACAGAACTTTAGCTGCACGTCCGGTGGGTGCCAACAGCATAAATTGTTGTTTTAAGGATTTTAATGCATTGACATAAGCAGAAATGACCGTTGTTTTACCTGTACCGGCGTATCCTTTGATAATTAAAAGGCTGTTACTGTCTTTACTTTCCGTAAATTGACAAAGTAGGTGCAACAATTTGTCCTGGTCCTGCGTTGGACTATATGAAAAGTGCTCTGTGATGCGCTGATATAAAAAGTTTTTAAGCATTTTTTAAAATTACAAAAAGTATTTAAGGATTTTTCTTAAAAAATATTAATTTTGCTAACAAATTAAATAGAAATAAAGAAATGAAAAAAACAATTACCATTATTATTCAAATCGCGCTACTGGCAGTTATTGTTTTATTCGCCTTTTTAATCGTGAAAGGAATTCAGAAACCAATCGAATTTGATAAGAAGCGAGACGCCCGCTTTAGTCAGGTTGTTGATCGCTTAGAGGATATTAGAACTGCACAGGTAGAGTACAAAAAACAAAATGGAACTTATACTCCTGATTTTGATACCTTGGTGAATTTTATTCAAACCAAATCCATGCCGGTTGTCCGCAAAGAAGGCTTTGTTCCTGATACCTTAACAGAAAAAGAAGCTGTGGAATTGGAAATTGTAACTCGTGACACAATTTTCATTCCGTATATGGACACTTTGTTTAAAGATATTAAATATAAATTTAGTAACATCAGGCAGATTCCCGTAGGGACAAAGGCTAAATTCGCTATGGATACCGCAACCGTAATGACAGGTTCCAAAGTGAGAGTGAAAGTATTTGAGGCAAAAGTGAGTACTTGGGATATCCTTGATGGCTTGGATGAACAATTAATCATTAATTATAACGCCAATAAGTATAAATTAGATGAAGGTGAAGAGCCTGTCCTGAAAGTTGGTTCACTTAAGGAGGCAACAAACAACGCAGGAAACTGGGAGTAATTACTATTTAGATGAAGCAACTCAATATATTTGATAAAGACTTACAAAAAACAGCAGCTCAAAATTGTACAATATCCATCCTGCTTGCCGGTGATGGATATTGCTTTTCAATAAAGGATGTTTCTCAGGATCGGTATATGCTGTTAAAGACATTTCCTGGCGATTACAAACCGGATGATGTGAAAGCTGAAGCCGAAGCCTTAATGCAGTTAATCTGGGAAAATCCAAAATTAATTAAAACAGAACATCTGATTTATTCCAATCGTCATTGTTTGTTAATTCCTCCGGCCTTTGATGAAGATACTCAGCTCAATGATATTGTGAATTTTCATTTTCCTGTGAATTTCGATAAACTGACATTGAAATCGCGTTTCGATAAATATTCAATGGCATATCTTGTGAATGCCGAAAATCATAAAAAATACGTGGATATTTTCCGACCTGAACATGTCGGCAATATGGCTGAGTCTTTAATTAAGACTGCACTTGAATATGCTGAAGGACAGGAAAATAATGCAGTACACGTTCAAGTATGGAAATCACATTTTGATTTGGTTGTGGTAAAAAATAAGCAAATTTTGATGTTCAATTCATACCGGTATAAATCAGGAAATGACATTGTTTATTTTATTCTTAATGCTTATAAACAACTCGTTCTGGATCCAAAACAAACGGCACTGATGTTGAGCGGGTGGATAGAAAAGAATGATAATGCCGTTATCCAACTCAATAAGTTCATTCGCAACATGTATTTCGAAACGGTAAACCCGCAGAAAAAATACTCTTATCACTTTCAGGATAGTTTGCCCCACTATTTTATTCACTTTTTAAATATTCATTAATGCGCATTATTTCCGGAAAATATAAAGGAAGACATATCAAAATCCCAATGAGCTTCTCTGCTCGCCCTACCACTGATTTTGCCCGTGAAGGCATCTTCAATATTATGAATAATCATTACAATTTAGATGAAATTCGTTTTTTGGATTTATTCAGCGGAACCGGTGCTTTTACTTATGAAATGATATCCCGTGAAGCGGTTGAAATTGTTGCAGTCGAATTAGATTCAAAACAAGCTGCTTTTATTGAAAAACAATCCGGTGAATTACTTGCGCCTGCAGTAAAAGTCTTTAACAGCGATGCAGTGGCTTTTGTACAAAAAGTCAAACAGCAATTCAACATTATTTTTGCAGACCCACCGTTTGACACTTCTTATTATAATGAAATTCATAAAGCTGTTTTTGAACGCGAGTTGCTTCGTCCCGGCGGATTACTAATTCTGGAGCATAATAAAGAGAAGGATTTCTCTGAATTACCCTATTTTCTAGAACATCGTAAGTACGGCTCGGTTAATTTCAGTATTTTTGAGCAACCTGTTGAGGAATAAGGCGATTTATTGCTTATCTTTATAGCTTAAATATTGACTGGAATAAAACTGTTATTTTCCCGTCTCTGAAAAGAAAACGTCAAAGATAAGGCTTTCGAAGTTTATGAAACCAAGGAGTCCGCTGGCTGGCAGATGACTGTTTTAGAAACGAGAATAACGCAATATTTGGCATTTTCTTGTAGAGATAAATTAATGCAATTATGCAGCATTTAATTCAATATCAATCATTACTGCTTAACACCCGCGTTTACCTCGGAGACTATTTGCATGCCTTGCAAATTTTGAAAGCCCGCGATGTTATTCTTATTACCGATGAAAATTTAAAATCTCTGTATCCTGCTTTTGTTTCAAAGTTTAAACATATTTTGATTCCTCCCGGCGAAGAATCAAAATCAATGGACATGCTCAATCATGTGTTAAATCAGTTGTTTGAAATGAAAGCCAGTCGGGATACTTTGATTTTAGCCTTTGGAGGTGGAGTTGTTACCGATTTGGCGGCTTTTGCAGCCGGAATTTTTAAAAGAGGGATAGACTTTGTGCTTATGCCAACCAGTTTGCTCGGAATGGCTGATGCTGCAATCGGCGGGAAAAGTGGCATTAATTTTTACAACGCAAAAAATCAATTAGGACTGATAAAACAGCCGCTTTTTACCTTTATTGACACCCAGTTTCTGCGAACTTTGCCCTATTTGCAATTCCTGAACGGACTTGCAGAGCTTGTGAAGTCGAGTTTAATTTTTCCCGGAAATTCTTGGGATTTCATCAAGACAAATCAGGAATCTTTAATGAAAACTCAGCCTGAAACTTTACAGGTCGTATTGGATGAAGCCGTGCAAAATAAACTTCAACTTGTGGAGCTCGATGTCTCGGACATGGGGAAACGACAGTTATTGAATTTTGGACACAGTTTTGGGCATGCGGTTGAAGCCAATGAGAAAATATTACACGGACTAGCTGTCAGCAAAGGAATGATTGCTGCAATGAAATTGTCGGTCGCTGCCGGATACCTTCGCTTGAATCAGGCAAAATCCATTGCCAGTCAAATGGAAGCCTTGGGGTTGCCCGTGAGTTTTACATTTAAAGCGGAGTATCTTATTTATCTTGAGCAAGATAAAAAGTGCAGCGGAGAAACGATGAATTTTGTTTTTCTGAAAAATCCCGGTGAAGCCTTTATTGAAAAAATGACATTATCACAATTAAAGTCCCTTGCATATGATGCACGAAGTATTTCCTTCTAAAATTAACGGAAGTGTTCAAATTCCGGCTTCTAAAAGCTTCGTGCAGCGGTTTATTGCTGCTGCTGTACTTGCAAACGGACAGTCTGAAATATCAAACCCGGGAGCCTCCGATGATATTTTAGCTGCAACACATATTGCAGAGCAAATAGGTGCAGATGTCAGGCGTTTGGCAAACGGAAATATTTTAATTTCCGGTGGAGTAAAAGTTCTCGGACAGAATCTGTTTTGTCGGGAATCCGGCTTATGTGCCCGATTATTTGCACCGATTGCAGCAATTAACAACAAATCCTTTGAAATTAGCGGTTTGCCCGGATTAAACCGTAGAAATCTGATTCATGATTTTGACCAACTTAAACAACTTGGCTTAAGTATTCAATACGAAAACAACGGACTCCCGGTGAATTTTAGCGGTAATCTTAATCCGGGAACTTATCGAATTGATTGCTCAAAAAGCTCGCAATTATTAAGCGGCTTGCTTTTCGCAATGCCTATGCTTAATGCTGATTCGGTTATTATTGCTGAAAACCTCGTGAGTCGGCCATATGTTAAGATGACTTTAAGTATGATTCGGAAATTCGGTGTTCAAATTGAAGAAAGGGAAGCAAATCATTTTCACATTCCCGGAAATCAGAAATACAAAGCACAAAAAATGCCTGCTGAAGGAGATTGGAGTGCCGCCTCAAATTTGATTATAGCTGCCGGTTTAACCGGAAGTCTAAAACTTGAAAATCTGAATGTTAGATCTGCTCAAGCGGATGTGAAAGTATTGGAAACATGTAAAAATGCAAAAATTCCCTATTCCATTGAGAATAATACATTAATTGTTCAAAATGCGAAACCTACTGGTTTTGATTTGGATATTATGGATTGTCCGGATTTATTCCCGGCAATTTTGCCTTTAGCTTGTGCAGCAGATTCAGTGAGTCATGTGTACCACGTTGAACGATTGATGCACAAAGAATCCAATCGGCTTGATGCGGCAATACGTGAATATACAAAGCTCGGTGCGAAGTTTATCCGACAAAAAGATTCCCTGGAAATTCATCCTGCGCCTTTACGTTTTGCAGATGTTAATTCGTGGGGAGATCATCGTATTATTATGAGTTTAAGTGTTGCTGCCTTGGCAAATCGTGGCGCAATGATTCATGATTCCGACCATGTGTCCAAATCCTGGCCGGATTTTTTCAACCAATTAAAAAGCATAGGAGGTGAATTTCATGCACACTTACGGTAAATATTTTCAAATCCATACCTGGGGAAGTTCACATGCCGCCGAACTAGGCGTTGTGATTGACGGTGTTCCTGCAGGAATTACTTTGTCTGAAACCGATTTTATTGACGATCTGACACGGAGGAAAGCCGGTGCAAAAGGAACAACACCACGCCTCGAAACTGACGAACCCGAAATTGTTTCAGGAGTTTATCAGGGCAAAACAACCGGAGCTCCGGTTCATATCCGATTTCATAATGCGGCACATGACAGTACTGAATATGAAAACCGAAAAATTCCCCGTCCCGGACATGCTGATTATGCGGCCAATGTAAAATTCCATGGATATCAGGATGAGAGAGGTGGCGGCTTTTTCAGTGGCAGAATGACAATTTTGCTGGTTGCAGCCAGTGTCGTCGCAAAAAAAATCATGCCGCAACTTAAAATATCCGCAGAAATTACGCAGGTCGGGGGAAATTCAAACATTGAACAAGCTCTTGACGAAGCCATTCAACAACAAGACTCCCTCGGTGCAAGGATTCAATGCGTTGTTGAGAATTTGCAAGCCGGAATCGGTGAGCCTAATTTCGATTCTGTTGAATCCGTAATTTCCCATTTGGTTTTTGCAATTCCAGGTGCGAAAGCCATTGCATTTGGTTCCGGTGACGCAGCTGATATGATGAAAGGCTCTGAATATAATGATGTGATTGTCAGTGCTTCAGGAGAAACTAAAACTAACCATGCCGGCGGTATCAACGGGGGGATATCAAATGGGAATCCATTGGTTTTCAGTGTGAAATTTAAACCGACTTCCAGTATTGCAAAATCACAGCAAAGCTTTAATCCGGAAACGAATCAAACCGAAACATTCACCATCAAAGGAAAACATGATGTCTGCTATGCATTGCGCGCTCCTGTGATTGTTGAAGCGGTTGCTGCCATCGCTCTGGTTGATTTATTTTTTGCTCATAAAGCCAAAAACCATGAATGATACCTTTTTAAATTCAGTTGCTCAATATATTTTAAAGAAACACAAGGAAAATTTGGCTGAGCTTGTCATTGTGGTTCCCAATATCCGGGCGGGTTTGTATTTACGACGAAGTTTTGCTCAATCCATCGACAAGGCAACTTGGGCTCCACAAATCCTTTCCGTTCAAGATTTTTTTCATAAACAGTCAGGCTTGCAAACCGAGGAGCAAATCCCTTTAGTTTTTGAACTTTATAAATCTTTTCAACGTGTTGCACCTCAGCTTTTTGAAAGTTTTGACCTGTTTTATCCCTGGGGCGAAGTTATGCTTTCCGATTTTAATGATGTGGACAGTAATTTGGCTGAATCCAAGCAACTTTTTACGAATATCAAGGATTTAAAACAGCTTGAAATGCTCTTTTCCGATTTGGAAAAAAATATTCTCGATGTAATCCGTCGGTTTTGGAGTAATTTAGAAGGAGAAGACACAAGCGATGCCAAAGCAAGATTTCTTTCAGTATGGAAACAAATTTTGCCTGTTTATCAGGATTTTAAAACAGAATTAACAAAAAAAGGACTTGGATATGAGGGAATGATTTTTCGGCAAGTTGCCGAGAATTTGAATAATGAGTTGTTTCCTGAACCCAAAAAACAACATTATTTCGTGGGATTTAATGTGTTAAGTCAGGCAGAACAATTTGTGTTCCGCTATTATAAAAATCAATATCAGGCTGGATTTTTCTGGCAGTATGATGAGGTGCTTCTGAAACATCCACAACATGAAGCATTTCAGTTTATTCGGAAATATTTACAAGACTTTCCGATGCCTTTAGATTTTGAATATCCGGCAAGCAGCAGAAAAAAAACAATCAAAATTTATGCAGTTCCCTCAAAAACGGCACAGGTCAAACTTGCCGCCGGAATTTTAACCGACGATTTTGCAAAAAACGACCCAAAATTTGAACGATCGGCATTAATTCTCCCGGACGAGTCGTTGCTGCAGCCGGTTTTGTATTCCATGCCACCGAGCATTGAGCACCTGAATGTATCTATGGGTTTTCCAATCGCTTTTGCGCCACAAGCAAGTTTGGTGAAAATGCTGGCATTGCTTCAGGAAAATCAGTCAAAGGGGAAGTTTTATCATAAAGATGTACTTCGTTTGCTCAACCATCCATTATTGCGCGCAATTGACAGTGAAACCTGCAGCGATTTAAAGCAAACACTGATACAAAATAATTGGTTGCGAATTCCGCAAGAGCAGTTGCAAAAAGGTCACAACATTCTAAAAATGATTTTTCGTTCAGTGGATGATTTATTGGATCTGGGACATTATTTTACTGACACACTTAAAACCATTTATGAGGAAATTTCTCAGCTCCCCGACATGGAATTTGACTGTGAAATTATTTATCAATTGTATCGTCGGATTAATCGTTTCAACGAATTTTTGTTACGTGATAAAATACAATTTAAGTCCCTGAAAACTTATTTGCATTTGCAAAACAGCATGTTAAACTCTGTTTCTGTTGCATTTTCGGGAGAACCCTTACGGGGATTGCAAGTTTTAGGAATGTTGGAAACTCGTTTGCTGGATTTTGATCAAATGATAATTCTGTCCATGAATGAGGGACATTTTCCCGGACAGAGTTTTAAAAAATCGTTCATTCCGTACAATCTGAGAAAAGCATTTCAATTGCCGACCATCGAGTTACAGGATGCTATTCACGCCTATTATTTTTACCGGATGATTATGTATCCTGAAAAACTGCATATTTTGTACAATGTTGCAGATGAAGGTTTTATGAAAGGAGAGCGTTCGAGATATATTCAACAGTTAATGGTGGAAAGTGATTTTGAAATTGAAAATATTCCCGTACATGTTACGGTTGAAACCAAAGATAAGCAGGTACGTGAGGTGCAAAAAGATGCGCATAGCATGTCTGTTCTAAAAAAGTACATTAATGGACAAGGAAAGTCGTTTAGTCCTTCACAATTAAATACTTACATTCATTGTGGTATGGCATTTTATTACAAGTACATACTCGGTGTTCGTGAGGAAGATGAACTTGTTGATCAGGTCGGAGCAATGGAGTCCGGGAATGTCTTGCATGACAGCATGAAGATTTTGTACGATCCTTATCTGAATAAAAGCATTACAACGAAAGATTTTGATTCTTTGATATCGGACAAAGAACGGATTGATGAAGTCATACACAGTGCATGGAAGGATCAGATGAAGAAAGCCGGAGAACTTGATATCACCGGGTTAAATGCTTTGGGTATGGAGTCTGTGAAGATTTTTGTTGATCGTGTGTTAAAATTAGACCGGCAATATGCGCCGATTCGACATCTCGGTGGGGAATTAGCACTTGAGAAAATGTTTTCACTTTCCATGGAGCAGGAGGAAGTGCAAGTTTCCTTAAAAGGCAGTATTGACCATCTGGATTTTGCAAATCAAGCAATTCGTGTCATGGATTATAAAACAGGTGGAGTCAAAAAACTTGATTTCAAAACTGTCGGGGACCTGTTTATTCGTGAACGAAAATCGGATTTAGATTATGCATTTCAGGTTATGTTTTATGCCTGGTTGTTTCTGAATCACGCTGACTTCAAGGAGTATCATGACACGCCGATTATACCGCTTGTGCTTTTTACAAGAAGCAATGAATTGGGAAATTTGAAATTAAATAATGAGTTTGTTTCAGATTTTCATGAAATTGTTGACGATTGGAAAGCAGAAATGGACTCGCTTTTGAAAGGGATTTTTAATCCGGATATCCCTTTTACAATGACAAGTGAATCAGGTCATTGTGAGTATTGCCCGTTTAAAAGTATTTGTTATTAATGATTTTGTTATGGGATATAAATCGCCGAATTTTTTTCATGTTCAAAGAATTCAACTTGTTTTATTTTCACTCTGTTGTTGGTTTCTTTCTGAATAAATGGATTTAATTTGTGGTAGATATATTCCGCAAATCGTTCGGCTCCAACTTGTGGTAAAATTCTTAGCTGACAAACGCCTTGTTTGTCTAAGGTTTTAAATGTTTCTAAAGCAGGATCATCTTCTGCGAGTATGATGGTGTGATCGAACATATATTTCATCCAGTCAGAAGCTGACATACCGTCGATTTTTGTTTTTGAGCGCTTTATTCCACCAAAATCCCACACCCAATTTCGATGATCGAGTGCTCCGTCAAAAGTTAATCTGAATGATATGCCATATCCGTGCAAATATTTGCAATGTGTGTCTTCTGCGCGCCATTGTCGGAAAACTGTGGTGAAACCATCAAATAATTTTGTCGAAATAAATGTTTCCATAATGCTGTTTTGATAATAAACAGGCAGTATCCGATAAGGTTGACTATTATGATACTTTCCCACCTGAATGTGGGGAAAATTAGTTTAATTAATCAATAATTTTAAATTCGACACGTCGGTTAAGTTGTCTTTCATCTTTAGTTTCATTGTCAGCTATGGGTTCATCCCATGAAGCGCCGCGAGATTCAATACGTGTTTTAGCGATTCCATTTTCAATCAAATAGTTTCTGACGGCTGATGCTCTGCGTAGTGATAAAGATTTATTGTATTCATATTTCCCTTGCGTGTCGGTATGACCTGAAATTTCAATTCGGATGTCCGGATTTTCATTTAGCAATTCTTTTAATCTGTCTAATTCAGCGTAAGATTCGGGTCTGAGTTCTGATTTATCTAAATCAAAAAAGATATTTCGCAGAACGACTTTTACATCGGTTTGAATCGGTTGCAAAGCGATGTTTATGATTTCTTCATGATATTGCGCTGTGTCAGGCAGATTGAAGTTTTCAGAGTGAAATACATAGCCATCTTTTTTAACTTGCATGGCATAATTTACACCTGCAGGCAGTGGAATAAGATAGCTGCCATCCGCAGAATTTGAGCTAATTGAAATAATGCTGTCACCTGTCATATTGTCAAAAATATGGATGTCTGCTGCGAGATAGTCTTTTGTTTTGGCATCTGTAATAATGCCTTTAATCAAAGTGAGTGATGCTTCCTGTTTTTCCGGTTTAATAGTGATTGTATCTTGCGCAATTAAACTGTCTGTTTCAATTTTGAAATCCAGAAAAACAATATCTAACATGCCTTTCCCTTCTTCACGGTAAGATGAGTAATAGGCAGAGTTTTTATCGGCCGACATGACAAAGTATAAATCATCTGCGGCTGTATTTATGGGATATCCAAGGTTTACCGGTTCAGACCAGTTTCCGTCTTTTTCTCTTACGGATTTAAAGACATCAAAACCGCCCATGCCTTGATGGCCTTTTGATGAGAAATAGAGGGTTTTTCCATCAGGATGGATGAATACACCATCTTCGTCTTTGTCTGTATTAATTGTGGATGGTATTTTTTTTGGTTCAGACCATTGTCCGTTTTCGAATTCAGAGACTAAAATATCCGCATTGCTGTCCGGATTTCCGGGTTCTTTCCCACGGATAAAGAATAGCTCTTTTTGATTGAAAGATAGCGAGGCCGAGCTTTCATTATCCGCGCTGTTTATTTGTGGAGGAAAGGGTTTTGGTAAGTCCCATTTGTCGCCTTCTTTTGTTGCAATAAAAAGATCTTTCTGGCTGTAAACAATCATGCTTTGTCCGTCGGGAGATAGACCTACCGTGGCATTGTGAAATTCATTATTGATTGGTGCTCCAAGGTTTTCAGACTTTGACCATTTTTTGGCTTTTTTTTCAGTGGTGTAAATGTTTTCAAAGGGTAAGCCATCATTCGGGTCGATACGTGGTGGATTATTGACGGGGCTGCGACTTGTAAAATACATTCGAGAACCGTCAGTTACAATTAGCGGGCAATAATCTGAATATTCTGAGTTAATAGCCTCAGGCACAGAGATTTTAACATTCACGGGACTTTGAACCAATGTTTTTGCATACTTTGCGTCTTTAATTTTCTGATCTACTTTCTTTACGGATGCTTTTTCGCTTTGGAGATAGGTTTTAAAATCTTCAAAATAGCTGATTGCATCATCAAACTGATGGTTGAAATGCGCAGCTCGACCAAGGTTCCAGCTCAGATAATCTGTGATTTTTTCGTCATGTTTCAATGCATATTCTAGATAGGGTAGGGCTGCTTTTTTGTCGTATGTTTCTAAGTAACAGACCCCTGTTTTATAAGCAAAGCCGACTTTTTCAGGATATCTTTCATGCAATTCAATGTAAATTGGAAGTGCTTCAAGAAAAGCAGCCGTTTGATTTTTATTATACAGTTTTTCAGCTGTTTTCAGCTTTGATTTTGCATCTTCATAGGCAACACGGCTGCCTATGCCTTGCTTAATATCTAATTTTAATTTTTCATTTTGGGCATTGCTTAGTAATGCAGTGCTGATTAAAACGAGTATGACAAAAACCTGTTTCATAATTATTAAGTTTTAGAAAAAGCAGTGGCATGTTTCATGCCACTGCTTTGAGCCAAGTTGTGGAGGGAGGGCTCCCTCCTTAGATAGAAAGATCGTTAGCCATTAATGTACTATCAATGGATTAAAATATTTTCGAAGACTATTCGTCTTTTTGGTTATATCGCTTTGATTTATATTTACTTGCATCTTTACCTTTGAGTTCCATTGTTTTTTGTGGTTCTTCCTGCATCAACTCATTTCTTATTTCTTGCTTTTTAGCGTTGTCAATTTCGAGTTGCGATTTTAATTGCATGTTGATATTATTGTCCATTTTAGAATTATTTACCGTTTTTTCGGCCATTGCAATCCAATTAAATTTAAAATTGTTTGGGTTTTCTACAGCAAGGACAAAACCGTTTTCATCTTGGGATAATATGTAATAATCTTTTGCAGGACTATGTGGTGTTACTGTAACCACAGGGTCTGTGCCTGAAAAATCTTTATTAAAATTAACGCGGATTTCATTTCCGTTTAGTTGTGCAGTACCAAATTCATGGATTTCTTGTGTTTGTGTTTCAAGTTTTTCTATGCTTTTACGATTGGCTTGTACTCCTGCAATACTTAAACTTGTTAAACTATATAAGTCAATACCGGAAAATGCATTGTCCTGAATATAGTCCGGAGTTTCGTCAAGAATAAATCCAAGATGCATATTATATCGTGTACGTTGTTCGCTACCGGCAATTTTCGTGTCGTTTTCTCCTTTGTATTTATAAAATGAGGGTTTGAGTTGCATGATATCATTCATCACATAATTTGAGATGTCTTCATCAAAATACGTAATATCTCGTTTTAATTCACGGCGTGAAACCTGTACGGCATTTGAGGTGTATATCGCCCACCATTCAGTGCCTGCACCTCCAATATAGCCATAAGATCCATTGTCAGGAGCAAATGTAACTTCAGTGTTAAGATTGTTGATAATTGCATTTACGCCAAAGCCTGTAGCGTCAGGTGTAACACCTGAAGAAAATTGTGCAGAACCTACTACCAACATGCCGGGGTTAACAGGATTTTGCCCTGCTGCAGCAAATTGAGCTGCCTGAGCTCCTGCGCTGTTTGTTTCTGCGAAAATACCGGGGTAGGATTGTGATCGAAGATATCCACCGAAAGCGTTTCCTGTTCCTGAGGATATTCCATATATTCCGTAACTGAGACCTGCCGTGCTGTTTGTGCTGGTTTCGCCCCATAAACCAACGCCAAGTCCGGTTCCGTCATGGTATCCGGCAACACCACTTGGTAAATCGGTTCCGGTTAAGCTTGATGATTGGACAGCTTGAATTGCTCCATATGGGTTAGTTGCGGATGTAGTTTCGGAAAAAATGGCAACCCCAAATTGATTATTTAGAACCTCCATGGCAGATGTTGGGCTGCCAAGTGTTCCTTTATTGCTGTTTATTGTAAGTCCTGAGTTGTTTGTTGCTGTTGCCGGGAGGATAATGTCCACAGCTCCGAATTCAGCAGCTATGCTTCTGCCTACACCGTTTCCGCCACAGTTATATGCTTCTTCAAGTGTGACACAGCTTGCTGCAGCCGGTGAACCTGCAACCCATTCTGTTCCGTCCCATTGTAAAAAGTCACCGTTTGAAGGTAGGCTGTTTACATCGTTCAAGTCGTTAATTACATTGTCTGACAAATCATCTGCTTCGTTATCAAGGGTAACATTCCATGTTGTTCCGTCTTCGGTAATGCTTAATTCATCGGATGCATCGTCCCAGGAAAGGTCAGTAATTTCTGCTCCACTTGTTCCTGCATCATCATCCCCGGCAATCCATTGTGAGCCGTCCCATTTGAGGACTTGTCCTGCTGCCGGTGTTGCATCCACATCTGAAAGATCGTTAATAAGATTGTCAGTGAGGTCGTCTGCTTCATTGTCAATAGTAACATCCCATTCGGTCGTTCCTTCGGTAATCCTCAGCAAGTCGGTTGCATCAGTCCACTCAAAATCAGTAATTTGAGTACCACCTGCTCCGGCTTCATCATTTCCTGCAACCCATTGAGTTCCGTCCCATTTGAGGACTTGTCCTGCCGCCGGTGTTGCATCTACATCTGAAAGGTCATTTATGATATTGTCTGAAAGATCATCCGCTTCGTTATCAATATACACATCCCACTCAGTACCATCTTCGGTAATTCTTAATAAATTGGATGCATCATCCCAGAAGAAGTCCGTGATTGTTGCACCGTCCGCTCCGGCTTCATCATCTTCTGCTGTCCAGATTGTGCCGTCCCATTTCAATACTTGTCCTAGGTTTGGTGTTGCATTGACATCGGAAAGGTCATTAATCACATTATCTGTGAGGTCGTCAGCTTCATTGTCAACCGTTATTTGCCAAGAGTTTCCATTTTCAGTAATGGTAATCAGGTTAGCGGCATCGTCCCAATCAAAGTCTGTGATTAATCCACTTGGTCCGGCTCCACCATCAATGCTTGTCCACTGTGTGCCGTCAAAATACCAAAAGTTGTTGTTGTCTGTGTCAAAAACGATTAAGCCTGTTGCCGGGTTATTAACTGCCTCTTTTTGCACGCTTGTCATGCGAGGAATCAAAAGTCCTTTGGTTGTAGAGGAAACATCCAGCATGGCGGAATTGTCAGGAAGTGCTCCATCGTTATTAATGGAAACATTTTGATTTTGTGCCTGAATTGCTGTGTAACCGGCAAAAAGTAAGATTGCGAGCGAAATAAAAAATCGTTTCATATTCATTTTGTTTATTTTAATATTTAGGGACAGAACTTGTTTGTCCGAATTGATATCCTAGTACAATTTCATGTGAGCTGTGATTTGGGATTTTTGATATTGCAAAATCGTATGCATAACCAAATTTAATTCCCTGATATGTGATTCCGAGTTTAAGTATAAGATCTGCTGAACTGCGAAAAGAAAGTCCTGCCCAATAATTGTCTTCATAAAACCCGTTTATGCCGATTTCTGCCTGGATTGGAACATCCGGGGCATATTTTACCAGCATATTTTCTTCAAGTTTAAAGGTTTTGTTGATTGGATGTTTATAACCGCCGGCAAGATTGAAATGGCGCAGCAAATACGTGTTGTCTCGTAAAAAATCGTTTGTAATAACGACTCCTGTCAGGTGTTGAACTGACAAACCGACCCAAAATGCTTTGTCCGGCAGTTTGCTTGCTCCGTAGGAACGTGTAGGAATCATATTGGTAAGCAAAATTCCGAGGTCAAAATCCGGCAAAATGCTGTTTTCGTTTTGTGTGGAAAGGATCGGCTCGTCTGCATGATAAAGATTCAAATCTTGATAATTGATGCGGTAGCTGTTTATTCCAGCTGCCAGACCAAAATTCATGATAATGTTTTGATTAAGCCGAAGTTTGTATGCATACTGAATTTTAATCATGTTTTGTTGAAAAACACCGGCTTGATCATTCAGATAAATTAGTCCGGCTGCAAATCCTCCAAAATCGTTTGTTAGATTGATGCCTGCATTAACCGGTGCATTTTCAAATCCTGTCCATTGGTTTTTATACAATAAATTTGCCTGAATGTCTTGCTCAATCATAGCAGCAGGATTCAAGATGTTTTTATTCATTTCGTGCAGGCTGAGTTTTGGCAAATGCTGAGCATGTAATGCTGTGAAACTCAGGATGCTTATTGCAAGCATTGAAAATAATTTGTATGTTTTTTTGCTTGTCATATTCAGTCAGGTTTTAGCGTAAGATGTTTAAATCTCCTTTATGGGATTGTCCGTTGTTTTGCTCTATGACGTAATAATATGCTCCACTGGGATTGTTATCACCGTTCCAGGAGTTGTCATAATTATTTGATTCAAAAATGAGATTTCCCCATCGGTTGTATATCCAGACTTTGCATTGGTCACAACCTGTAATAATCCATTGGTCATTGTATCCGTCACCATTCGGAGTGATGCCATTCGGGATATCTAATTCCATTTCGGGAGAATTCAGGGTAAACCAGCCAAAGAGCTGATTCCCCTGAATAATTGTTTCCCCAACACTCCCTGTGCCATTTGATTGGTGCTCAAAAATTGTCCATTCAGTTGTGTTGTTATTATACTGTGCGAATTGTAATTTGTCAGGTTGGATTAGCTCATTTGTGTTTAGAGCCAATGAGTTATTGTCATAAAACAGCCTTAATTCGATGTCTGGATTTGTTCCGAAATCTGGTGCTACTTTCCAGTAACGATCAACTGTCGCTAATGGATCTAGCGGGTCTAAATTGCTGATTTCATTTGGGAAAGGAAAGTTGTCTGTATCTGTTGGATAGGTAGCAAAACTGAAAGTTCCGTTTTCTGAGCTGCCTGCTTCAGTTATCGTCATATTGATTTTAATATCGTCAATTGTGTCGTTTCCGCTACCAAAAGGGATATGATAATCGCCTGTATTGTCTCCAATTTCCCAAATAATGCCTCCAAGACCTTCGGCCGGCGCACTTTCACTGAATAAATAGCCTGATAGGTATAAAAGTGCCGCCGGAGAAGGATTCAGTAAAAGGATTTGGTGTGAGTTTAGGATGAGAGTTCCTTCAAGTGATAGAATCCCCTTTACTGAGTTTGTACTATTATTTAATAATAGGTTTTCTTTAAATACATGTATGTTTTCAAATTCGGTAGGATAATTTCCTGATATTGCTGTTTCTGTATTTCCGACAAAACGAACCAATCCGTTCGGTTCAGTTTCCATATTAATAAGCGGATTTGTGGAACTGTTATTAATCCAGTTTCCTTCAAGTTCAACTGTTCCATCTAAATCAATTGCTGTCCCTGATTCGATTTGAAGATTTCCTGTGTGTACAAAGGCTTCTTCTTGAACAATTATATTTGCACCGTAATTTGTCAGACCCTGAGCAAAACTTGCAATGGAAAAAAGAAAAAGGATTCCGATGCTGCCAATTTGTTTCATTATGTACTGGTTTATTTTTTGTAAAAATCGACAAAAAACCCATTGTAAACAAAATTCAGGGTCGGACAAACATAGGACATTTTATTTTTTTTTGTAATTGGATTTGATTTGTTAAAAGAATGGAATCTGTTTTTTTTTTTTTTCTGTGGAAAATTGTTGTAAGGAACTGATAGATAGGATTGATTTTAAAATGCCATAAAGAATTTAGTGAGGTTTGTATTAGGTTCCATTTGCATTTTTTGTCTGAGTCGATAAAATCTTTTATGGACAGCGGCAGGAGAGACGTTCATAATCTGTGCAATTTCTTTCGTAGAAAGATTTATTTTCAAATAGGCACAAACTTTCATGTCTGATTTTGTTAAATTAGGAAATTGTAACTCGAGTTTTTCAAAGAAATTTTTATTTACAGCATCGAAATGCATTTTGAATTGTTCCCAGTCACTGTCAACATGAATGTTTTTGTCAATTTCCTTACATAAATCATTTGCATTTTTGCGAAATACGCTTTCAGAGCTTGATGAAATATTTCCTAATGTGTCTTTTATTTCAGCCAGAATTTTATTTTTATTGACAATATGCATTGCAGATGTTAGTAGTTCGCGACTTTTGTGCTCGATTTCTGCTTGAAATTTTTCATTTTGTAGGTGATGAACTTCTTTTTGCTTTAATATTTCCTCTTCGAGTAGTTGATTTTCAGCTTGTTGCTTTTCAAATTGGAGTTGGTTCATTTTCTCTTGTTGTGAGAAATACTCTTCCTGACTGCTTAAAAGTCTAGCTTTAGTTCTGAATAAGTAAAAGAAAAGAATGGAAATTAGCATAAACCCTGAAATGCCGATTATAAGGATAATATTTTGATTGCGTCTTTCCTGTGCTTGTTTTTTGTAAAGAATAATTTCTTTATCCATTTTTTCTGTTTCGTAGCGTACCTGCAATTCTTGAAATCGAACTTGCATTTCTTCACTGGCGATACTGTCTTGGAAAGCTTGAGACTCTTTGAAATACTGTAATGCCAGTGCGTTGTTTGGTATTTTTTCGTGAGCTTCTGACAGTGCCTTAAGGCATTCGAGGATACTGTTTTTATTGCCGATTTTGCGTCTTGTTTCTAAAGATTTGTTGAGTGCCGTAATTGCTTGTCTAGGAGCATTAATGTTGTTGAAATAAAGTCCTTTATTGTAATATACACTTGATATTCCAATGTGATTATTAATGACTGAAAATAGACTTTCTGCACCATCTAAATAATATAAAACGGAATCAAAGGTTTCATTTCTGTTGTGCAATATAGCGATGTTAAGATTGCAGGTTGCTTCAGCTGACGGGTGATTGATTTCTACAAAGATTTTTTTTGCTTTTCTGATAAAAAGGAAGGCAGAATCTGCTTGATCGCTTTCGGTATAAAATGTTGCCAGATTATTCATAACCTGAGCTTCGCCTGCCTTGTCTTGTGTTTTTCTGAAAAGGGCTAACGATTTAAGATAGTATGTTTTTGCAATTTCTAATTGATTGAAATGGTGGTTTATTATTCCAATATTATTGTAAACATCAGCCATGCCCTGTTTGTTATTATTGTTTTCATAAAATCGGGCAGCTTTGATGTAATAATCGGTTGCCTCATCATGAAAGCCTTCAGCCTGATAAATTAATCCAAGTCGATTTAGTGCCGCTGCAATTTCATCCATGTCAGTTGTGAGGCGTATGGCTTCAAAAGATTTTTCGTAATAAACTTTTGCAGAGTCAAGCATCCCTTGGAAAAAATAAGAGTTTCCAAAATTTACCCAAGCATCTGAGATTTGTCTGTAATTACTAATTACAGTGGCATTCAAAAGCGCTGAATCTGCATAGGTACGCGCAGAATCTAAATCAATATCAAGGTATAAATCTGATAAGCGATTAAAAATATAGGCTTTTTCTCCGGGACTTGTCGTTTGTTTTATCTGTGTGAGATAACTTATACGAATGGAATCTCTTGCATGTCCTGATAAAGATATCAGTGTAGCAAATAATATAAATGCAATAATTTGCAGGTTTTTTTTTACGCCAAAAATTCCCATGAATTCAAAGATATAGAAATTCTTTGATTCAACGCAAAAAATCAGATAATCAGTGTGTAAAAAAATGATTGACTGCATTTGCAGCCAATCAATATATTGTAATCGAAGTATGAATTTGTCGGTTGAACTATTTATTTTCTGCCTATGCTATAATAAGTAAACCCATGTTTTCTCACTTCATCCGGTGTGAAAATATTCCGCCCATCAAAAATAAGCTTGTTTTTCATGCTGTCCATGCGTTCGTAATCCAGTACTCTGAATTCTGACCACTCGGTAACAAGCAGCAATGCATCCACAGCTTTGATTGCATCATATGGTTTGTCGGCATATTTGATTTTGTCCCCAACTCTGCGTTTGCATTCGTCAATAGCAACCGGATCGTAAGCAATAATTTCTGCGCCGGCCTTGGTAAACAAGTCGATGAGGGTTAGCGCAGGTGCTTCGCGCATGTCGTCGGTGTTTGGTTTAAAAGACAATCCCCACATGGCAAACTTTTTCCCTTTTAAATCGCCAAAATGTTCGAGTGCTTTCTTGTAAAGGGTTTCCTTTTGTCTTTCGTTGACATTTTCAACAGATTTCAGAATTTCTAAACTGTATCCGTTTTGGTCTGCTGTTTTAATAACTGCTTTTACATCTTTTGGGAAACAAGAGCCGCCATATCCGGTTCCGGCATAAATAAAATATTTTCCGATGCGTTTGTCAGAGCCGATTCCTTTACGAACCATATTAATATCTGCACCCACTTTTTCACAAAAGTTTGCCATATCATTCATGAATGATATTTTTGTGGCAAGCATTGCATTTGCAGCATATTTTGTTAATTCAGCAGATGGAATGTCCATGAAAATTACCGGATGTCCGTTTAATACAAAGGGTTTGTAAAGCCGATTCATGATTTCTTTAGCACGATCAGAATCAGTGCCGACGACAATTCTGTCGGGGTGCATGGCATCGTTAATTGCATCTCCTTCTTTCAGAAATTCAGGATTTGAGGCCACGTCAAAATCAATTGATTTGCCACGCTCAGTTAATACCGCTTTTACTGCCTTACGCACTTTTTCTGCGGTGCCGATTGGTACAGTACTTTTTGTAATAATCAGCATATAGTCTTCCATGTGTTGAGCTGCTTCTTTTGCAACCTGTAGGACATATTTTAAGTCTGCTGAGCCATCTTCGTCGGGAGGAGTACCGACTGCGATAAACAAGGCTTGTGAGTTTTTAATTCCATCTTTGAGACTTGTTGTAAACTCCAAACGGTTTTTATCAACGTTTCGTTTCACCATGTTTTCGAGTCCGGGTTCCCAGATTGGAAGAATTCCCTGATTCAAATTGTCAATTTTGGTTTTGTCTATATCAACACATGAAACGTTTACTCCAACTTCTGCGAAGCAAGTTCCTGAAACTAAACCGACATAGCCGGTACCGACCATTGTAATTTTCATAAGCAAAATGTTTTACACATAAACTGTGCGTAAAATTAAAAAATCAATTCATTTATTTCATTAATATCTTCCAAAATCTGAGTTTCAATTTGTTTTGCTTGATTCATCTGATAATTGGTTGATATTTTTTTGTGGTAAAATATGTTATTTCTCTTATTAGTGTCAAAAGTTAGATTTTCATCAATACCGAGAATATATACTCTGGGTTTTTCAGAATGTTGTGATAATATGATGGATAATCCATGATGATTTTCTTGGTTTACTGAAATTGCATAACTTCCGACCGGTGGAATAAGTTTCTCTTCTTCTTCAATTAAAATTTCGTAAACTTTATTGTCCGTGTTGCCTGGGAAATCGTTACATTCAATAGTTTCTCCCTGAATGTTGTAATAATGATCTAAATAGGCATTTGTTCTTTGGATATGTCCTTCTTGCAAGGCTTTACGGATTCTTGTTGAACTGACTGCTTCGTGCTCAATGTCTTTCATTGGAATTTCCTCCACATCAAAATTATGTGTTTTGCTAAGTTTATGGAGGTAGCTGTAATCTCCTTCACGATTGTGTCCGAAATGGTGATTAAACCCGACAATGATAATTCGTGCATGCAATTTTTTCAACAAAATGTCATTGACGAAAGTGTGCGATGTGGTTTTTGAAAATTCCAAGGTAAATGGAATGATAAATAAATGATCTAGTCCTGTTTTTGCGAGCAATTGCTTTTTTTCTTCCTGTGAATTAATCAATTTCAGGTCTCCACATTTATCCGGGAAAAGGATTTTTCTCGGGTGTGGATGAAAGGTAATTAGAACTGACTCTCCGTTTACAGATTTCGCCAGGAAATTTAATCTGTCAAGGATGATTTTGTGCCCGATATGCACGCCGTCAAATGTTCCGGTTGTAATAACCGCATTTTTTATTTCGCCACAATGATCAAAGTCTGTATGTATCTTCATTCTTTTTCTTGCATTTTCGGTGGACAAATTTACTCATTGTGATTGACAAAATAGGCAACTTTTTCCATAGAAGTTACCATGTCATAATCTTCAACGTAAATGTGTTCAGGGATATTTAACGGGATAGATGTAAAGTTAAGGATCCCTTTGATTCCGTTTAATACGAGTTGATCGGCGACTTCCTGAGCAGCTTCCGGAGCGAGTGTCATTATCGCAACGGAGATATCTAACTCATCCATTTTTTCTTTTATTTTACTGATATGATAGCATCGGACATTTGAGATTACTCGGTTGATTTTTTGTTCATCGGTATCAAAAGCAGCAGCAATTTCAATATTTGTGCGTTTCCCGTTGAAATAGCTTGTAATTGCTTTTCCGAGATTACCCATTCCGATAATAATTGCATTTGTATGACTTTCGCCATCAAGGATTTCCCCAATACGATCAATCAATTCTTTAATGACATATCCTTTTCGTTGAGTTCCGGTATATCCAATCAGCATAATGTCTCGCCTAACTTGTACGGGCGTAAAATGCAATTGGCTTGCAAGTTCATGGGAATAAATATGCTCTTTTCCTTTTTCCAGATTGTTTAAAAGGATTCTTCTGTATCGGCTAAGCCGTTCTATGGATTTCTGTGGGAGTATCATAAGGCATTTATTATGTTTTTAAAAAGGTGATACAAAAAACGGAACCTTTCTCAATTTCACTTTTTACGGATATTTTCGCTTGATAATTGTCAGTAATTCGTTTGACAATGGACAATCCGAGACCGCTTCCGGAAATATGTTTGGTTTTATCATTTTTAATTCTGACAAATTCTTTGAACAATTGTTTTTGATCCTCATCTGAAATCCCGAATCCGGTATCTTCAACAATAATTTTCACATTATGTTCATTTTCTTCCAGTTTCAAAATGACTTTCCCGTGGGTTTTATTGTATTTAATTCCGTTAGATATCAGGTTGTTAAGGATGATTTCAATTTCTTCTGGATCGGCTGTTAGTTTGACATTTTCAGGTGCATCTAAAATTAATTCCACATCTTTTTGAATTGCGAATGGCTGCATGGTTGCCAGTGCATTGTCAGCGAGTTGTGTGAGATTACATTGTTCGATGCTTCGTTGTTTTTTCTCCGATTCAAGTTTTGTTAAATCCAACAAATCCATAATCATATTACGCATTCCCTGAATTCTGTCTAAGGAACGTGTAATCATTTTCATATAATCATCAATATTTTCGCCGGCCGATTTTTCCTGCATCATTCTTAGATAACCTTCTACTGCAGTAAGTGGCGCTTTTAATTCGTGAGAAAGCAGCGACAGGAATTGAAACCGGATTTGTTTTCCTTCTTTGTGCATTTTTGCGGTCATTCGTTTCAGGAAAAGTTGTTTTGAAACATTTTCCATGGATGACCTGAGTTCTTGCGGGGTGAAGGGTTTTGGGACAAAGTCGAAGGCTCCGTGCTTGGTTGCTTTTACCGCTAAATCCAATGATGCGTAGCTGGTAATCATCACAACATAGGCATCGATTTGATTTTCATTGATATACTCCAGCACGTCAATTCCTTGAATTCCGGGAAGCTTGTTGTCAAGTAAAATAATATCTGGAGTGGCTTCCTTAAGGTTTTCAATGGCTTCTTCGCCGGTTGAAGCTTCTTCCACAGTAAAACCAAACTCATCATCCATAAAGGGATAATCGACGGTAAACTTTCTGAGCACACGTCTTATACCGGCTCGAATTCCCGGTTCATCGTCAACAACGAGAATATTAAAGTTTTCCATAGGTTTTATTTAATAATTTTGTGACACTTTCATGCAGTTGCTCAGTTTGAACGCCCTTTTCAAGATATAAATCGGCTTTTATCCAGTTGGATTGCTCTTGCAGACGGAATGAGATGCCTGTTTCTGCTGCAACATTTGTTGCGATGATGATTGGGACTTCGGGATATCTGGATTTACATCTGTACGAGAGAATAAATCCGCTATCATCGTTTTCCATCATGAGGTCAAAAATGGCAAGATCCGGGCGAAATTGTTTTAATATGCTTTCCGCTTCTTTTTGTGATTCGGCCGTAATGACTTCGTATCCAAAGTTTTCAAGCTTTGTTTGGATTTGAAATAGATAATCGGGGTCATCATCTGCAAGTAATATTTTATATTGTTTTTCTGTCATTGTTTTACTGGTTTAAATTTCTATTTCGTTTTAATTCAATAATAAAACAGGTTCCGGTTTTTCCGTTTCCCGGATTATCGTTCGAAGTTAATGATATTTTTCCTTTATGCATTTTTATAATTCCGTAAGTTGTTGGCAGACCCAATCCGGTTCCTTTGCCAATGCCCTTTGTGGTAAAAAACGGGGTGAATATTTTTTCACGGTTTTCTTCGGATATGCCTGTTCCTTCGTCTTCAATTTCTATGTAAATATTATCTTCTTTGTCATAGAGATTGACGTTTAACACGCCTCCTTCAGGCATGGCTTCTATGCCATTTCTCATGATGTTGGTTAATGCTTGAATCATTTGTTCTTCATCCACCATGATGTTTGGATTTCGGAGCCTGTTTTGTGTTTTTATTTGTACGTTTTCGGGCACAATAAGGGATTGTATGCTTTTAGTGATCAAATCCATCAAGTTCATTTGGTGATGTTTTACCTGATTTTTTCGTGCAAAGTTTAGTAAATCACCGACAATGTTTTTACAGCGGCTAGCTTGCTGGGCAATCATTTGAAAATCATCGTACAATTCAGAATCTTTTTCACATTCATCAAGCAACATATTACTATACATAATTACCACGCCGAGTGGGTTGTTTAATTCATGTGCAATTCCTGCAGATAATTGGCCGAGATGCGCAAGTTTTTCAGATTGTTTCAGTGCTTGCTGCATTTGTGATAAACTGCTATTTTTTTCGTTTAGCTGCTCGATGGAATTGTGTAGTTTTTCAATGGTGTAGGGAAGACACATATCCGGCTCTGCCAAGCCTCTTAAAACTGCTATGGCATGCTCTTCACAACTTTCGTATCCACATGCCTGACAATTGAGTCTGTCCTCCGGTTTATCTTTACCCATTTCTATATACAGCTTTTCAATTTCCTGAATTGCAGGCATTTCAACTCGTCTGTCATCCTGTTTAAAACTGCGACTTAAGTCTAAATCTTTAAAAGCTTCCAATTGTTTTTCCCACTCCTCAACATCAATGTTTTGCATTTTATGCTTGACATAGTTGGTAATGTATGCTCTGTTTTCATAGCGTTTTCCCTTTCCGGACATTCCTGGACCCATGATACAGCCTTCGCAACAGAGTAATTCTAAATGATGGTCATTAATCAGTCCGTAATCAAATTCCTGAATTGCCTCTTTAAAATTGACACGCCCTTCTGCCACCACAATATTTCCCTTAAATAAATTTTCTTGCAGGTTAATGGCTTGTAATATTCCTCTCGAAATGGGGAAAATTGCTCCTCTGCCGCTGTGAGGCGGATCAAATTCAGATTTTTCGACATTTTCCGCAGTGATGTTTTCCGCTTCTAACATTTCCTGAAATTCACTGAATGTAATTGTTGCATCAATTTCATCAGATTCATCTTTTTTTGCAACACAAGGGCCGATAAATACGAGTTTAACATGCTCGCCATGCATTTTGCGCAGTACTCTTGCGAGTGCCATCACCGGTGAAACAACAGGAGCAAGGCTGTCAGTAAGATGCGGGTGATATTTTCTGACAAAGTTTACAATTGCCGGGCAATCAGAACTGATGTATCGTTTTTTGCTGTCGGAAGTCAGGAAATTTTTGTATCTTAATGCGACGAGGTCTGCCCCAAATGAGACTTCTGTTACCAAATCGAAACCGAGTTTTCTTGTCATCCCGACAAGGCTTTTGTAATCGTTAATCTCTTGGAAGTCAGCAGGAAAGCTTGGAGCAATCATTGCGATAGTTGTTTCATGCTGCCTGAGCATAAAGCCAACTTGATCGCTGGATTTTCTGAAATTTTTGGCTTTCCGTGTACATACTTTAATGCAATTTCCACAGGCTATGCACCTATCATGAATAACTTCAGCTTGTCCATTGCTTATGCGGATAGCTTTTGCGGGACATTCCCTTACACAGGTATAGCACATTTTACACCGATCCGGGATGGTGTAAACTAAGGGATTATCATGAACTGTATTAATCATATTTGTGGAAATTTATGGTGGAGTGATGGCATTAACTTTTTTAATGCTTCACTATGTAATTGTTTTGAGAAATCCATGGTAAACGGATTTTGATTTGGCGCTTTTGAAGCTGCCTGATTGTCATTTTTGTACAGGCTTTTCATTAGAAATTTTGCATTTTCTGCATATTGGCTTGTCATGGGTTGTCCGCCGCCGCTCATACATCCCATTAGGCAAGCCGTTAAATCTAAAATGTCATAATCAAATTCATTATCAATAATTTGTTGAATGTATTTTTTGATGTGATGAATTCCGCTGACTGTTTTCACCTTGTATGATGTTTTTCCCGCTTTAAAATTAATGTCTTTGTCAGGTTTAGTGGTTCTGGCATCCTCAAGATTCATTTTTGCCGGTGTTTTGTTTGTGTTTAGAAAACTTAAATGGCGATATAAGCCTTCTGTCAATCCGCCAGGAATGTGATACAGACTTCCTGCTGAACTGGCAACATGGAATGGAGCATCATAGCGTTCTTCATCGATATTATGTAAATCAATTCCTGAGAGTTTTAAGAATCGAATAAGTTCGTTTGTTGTGAGCACCGCATCAACATCAGGAATGCCATTACTCATTGTGTCAATTCTGGTGGCTTCGGCTTTAGCAGCAGTACATGGCCCGACAGAGACAACAAATATATCGTTAATATCCCAATCCTGAGCTTGTACAAAATGGTTTTTGATAATAGTACCCATGATTTGTTGTGGAGATTTCACCGAGTTTGTCATGGGTAATGCTTTTGGGAAAAATTGTTCAATATATTTTGTGACAGCCGGACAAGTTGTAACAATTGTTGGTTTTTTATTTTCAATGATATGCTTTGCAGTTTCAATCAGAAAAAGATCTCCTGCCCATGCCAAATTGAAAACCATGTCCATTCCTGCGGCGCGCAGTCCGGCAACAAGTCGGTTGCTAATGTCCTTCCCGGCTTTAAAGCCCAATTCTTCAGCGATTGAATATCCAACTGCCGGCGCAATTTGTATGAGTACTTTTGAGCTTTTATTATTTAATGCATCAAGGACAGGGGTGAGGGATGATTTTGTGCTCAAAGCTCCGCTCGGGCACACCAAAATACATTGGCCGCAGGCGATACAGCTGGAATAGTTCAATCCTTTACTCATTACTGTATCCACGCGGGTTTTCTTTCCTCTTCCTGAAAAATCGATTGCTGATGCTTGCACTCTCTCGTCGCAAACTCTTATGCAGCGTCCGCAAAGAATGCATTTTGCATCGTCTTTTACAATTGCAGGGCTTGAAGTGTCCATTATCTGGACTTTCTTATTGCTGAAAAAGCGTCTTTCGCGGATATTTAATTCTACAGCGAGATTTTGCAATTCACAATGTTGGTTTCTTCCGCAATACAAGCAATCGTCCGGATGATTTGAAAGTAAAAGCTCAACAATGGTTCGTCTTGCATTGATTACTCTCGGGGAATGTGTGAAGATGGTCATTGGCTCGGTAATCGGTTGCGAACAGGCAGGAATGAGCTTATTTTTATTTTTTACTTCCACAACACAAAGCCGACAAGAGCCGGTTGCCGAAAATTCATTCATATGACAAAGCGTCGGAATGCGAATCCCGTTTTTTGTGAGTGCATTCAGGATGGTTTCACCCTTTTTGGCAGTTATCGCTTTGTTATTTACAATGATTTCAATCGACATAGTTTTATTTTATTGAGATTGCGTTAAATTTACAATGTTCGTAACATTCGCCGCAGCCAATGCATTTTTCCTGAACAATAAAAAACGGGTTTCTGGCTGTTCCAATAATCGCATCGGCAGGACATTTTTGTGCACAAACGGTGCATCCTGTACAAATATCGACATCGATAATGTATGATTTCAGTCCTTTACAAACCCCCGCCTGACATTTTCTGTCAAAAATATGTTCTTCAAATTCATCGCGGAAATATTTCAAAGCACTGAGTGCTGGGTTTGGTGCATATTGTCCTAAACCGCAAAGGGATGTTTCCTGCATTACTTTTGCAAGGCTTTCTAATTGAATAACTCCTTTGAAGCGTTCGAGAGATTCATGTCCCGTTTCATGATATGGTTTTTGGGTAATGCGTTCCAAAATTTCCAACATTCTCTGTGATCCTTCCCTACAGGGGATGCATTTTCCGCAGGATTCTTGTTGAATGAAACGCATAAAATATTTTGTAAGATTCAGTATGCAATTTTTTTCATCGAGCACGAGAAAAGAACCGCTTCCCATTCTCAGGCCGGCTTTTTCCATTTCATCATAATCAATCGGGAGGTCAATGTGTTTTGTGTCAATTATTCCACCGGATGGACCGCCGATATGAACTGCTTTGAGGTCGGGTTCTCCCGGGACACCGCCTGCTGTTTGTATGATGTCTCGGATTTTAGTTCCCATTTCAATTTCTACAACTCCGGTTCTTGCAATTTTCCCGGAAATTGAGAAAAGTTTTGTACCATGACTATTGTCTGTGCCAATTTCACAGAACCATTCAGCTCCGTTTCTTAAAATGTGCGGAGCATTGGCAAGTGTCTCAAGATTATTGACGACAGTTGGCTTTCCGAAAAGTCCTTTTTGTACAGGGTAAGGAGGTTTTGTTTCTGGCATTCCGCGTTTTCCTTCAAGAGAAGCGATTAATGCTGTTTCCTCACCGCAAACATGCGCTCCGGGACCAATTTTCAGGGTAATATCAAGATTAAACCCGGAATTAAAAATATTATCTCCTAGCAGATTGTATTCATAAGCTTGTTTTAGTGCTTTTTTCAGACGACTGATTGCCAGTTGATATTGATTTCGAATGTAAATAATTGCTTTCGATGCCTGAATTGCATATGCTGCAATGGCTATTCCCTCCAGTATTTGATGCGGGTCGCCTTCAGCAAGATGTCTGTCCACAAATGCGCCGGGATCTGATTCGTCGGCATTGCAAATTAAATATTTTGTACCGTATGGCTGCTCTAAGCCGGCAAACCATTTTTTGCCGGTCAAATAAGCAGAGCCGGATCTTCCTTTGAGTTTTGCATCGGAAACTAATTGACAAACTTCAGCTGATGTATAAGTTGTGATTGCCTTAATAAAACCGGTATATTCTTTGTTTGCGATTGCATCATCAATGGCTTCAGGGTTAATCCGTCCGCAATTTTTTGTGAGTATTTTATTCTGTGCTTTAAAAAACGAAAGTTTATGCATAGATGGCACATCTTCCCAGTTTAAGAGTTTGTCATTTTGGTATTGCCCGAGAATATTTACATCCGGCAGGAAATTGTTTGATATGGCATCTATAATTTCCAAAGCAGATTCTTCTGAGACTCGGGAAAAGCTGATGCGTGTTCTTCCTGGGATTTGGATGTCAACAATGGGTTCTTCGGTACAAAGTCCGATGCATCCGACGTCAATAATTTCAGCATCAATGTTATGCGTTTTTAAATGTTTTGTAATGCTGTTTTTTACTTTATCGGCACCGGCAATAATTCCGCAACTTCCCATTCCAATAAAAACATGCATTTTATCGACATGTTGGTGTCGGATTTTACTCAGGTTTCTTTGCAACACCGGGTTTCCTTTTCCAGGTTCCGGATTCATGAGTAGTAGAGGTAGATGTTCTTTAATTAAATTCATGGGAGCGATTATTGCTGGTTTTCTAAAAGTTCATTTAAAATGCGATCTAATTTTTGATTGTTTAGTTTGCTATGGTAGTTTCCGTTTATTTCAATGAGAGGAGCCAATGCACAAGCTCCTAAACATGGCACTTCTTCAATGCTGAATTTCCCGTTTTTTGAGCGATTGTTGGCTTGAATTTCCAAACTGTTTTTGATGGTTTCGATGAGCTTTTCTGAACCCATTACATGACAGGCTGAACCGCTGCATAATCGAAGGTGATATTTGGCATTGGGTGCAAATCTGAACTGATTGTAAAAGGTGGCGATGCTGTAAATCTTAACTTCAGGAATACTCAAATATTTCGAAAGATATTGAATGTGAGATTCTGATAGATAGCCTTTTTCATTTTGAATGTCCTGTAGGATAGGGATTAGGTCTTTTTGTACCTTGTCAGGATATTTGTAAAGAATATGTTTTAATGCTTCGACCATATTATGACTTTTTACAAATATACGGAAAAATTGTTAAAAAATAAACATTGTTAAAAATATAACAGTGTTGTATAGCACAAAAAAAGAGATTGAGACGGGGAGTTTTCTTGTTGATACTGTTTTTTCATCAAATTTTAATTCTAAGTCTGTTTTGTTTTTTGTAATTACTGCCGTTTGTCTTTCTACTTTTATCCAAATCGAGGCTGATTCTTAGGAATGTTTTTAAAATTGGAATGGTTATTCATCAGGTTCTACTGCAAATTTGATGGAATACTTTATCAACTTTGATTCATAAATATCAGGGCTAAAGCCCAATTATGTATTATGACTTAAAACCCCGACATAAATGTCAGGGTTATATTTTT
>JAQIBY010000120.1 GCA_027858835.1 Bacteroidales bacterium
AAGATGTCCGTTGGATGAATGAATTACCGGAATTTTTAAGAACAAGCGGCGACAAATTCACCCGGCTATTTATGAATCTCACTGCAGGGCGTCGTATGAAAACCGACTTAATAAGCGCAGCGCAATTACTTTATAATACATATCGTGAACGTTTTAATAATATTTCTCCGACCGACATTTGCCAAGAAATTCACAAACTTCGACTTATCAAATCCGAACACGAAATAGCATTAATAAAAAAAGCAGTAAATATTACAAAATCTGCGTATGCGCAAGTTTTAAACTCGGTTAAACCCGGCATGTATGAATATGAAATTGAAGCCATATTAAAACAGACGATGATGTCTCACGGAGCTGGTGATTTTTCCTTTGCTCCCATTGTTGCATCCGGTGCAAATGCATGCATTCTGCATTATGTTCACAATGATGCAATATGCAATAAGGGTTCACTTTTACTCATGGATTTTGGTGCTGAATATGCAAATTATGCCGGTGATTGCAGCCGCACTATCCCGGTAAACGGCAAATATTCTGAAAGGCAAGCGGAAATTTACAATGCAGTATTAGACGTGTATTATCAAGCTAAAAAGCTGTTTAAGCCGGGGACAACAATAGAAGCAATCAATCAAAAAACAGGCGAAATCATGCAAGAAAAACTACTGTCGCTTGGCTTAATAAATCAAAAGGAAATTGAAAATCAAGATCCTGAGAATCCGGTTTACAAACGCTTTTTTCCACATGGAACAACCCATTTTATGGGGCTTGATGTGCATGATGTTGGGGCAAAAACTGAAACACTTTCCCCCGGAATGGTGCTGAGTTGCGAACCGGGAATTTATATCCGTGAAGAAGCATTGGGCGTTCGCATTGAAACCGACATGCTGATTACTGATAAGGGTGCGGAAGATTTAATGACTGATTTTACTGTTACCATTGAGGAGATTGAGGAAATAATGGCGGATGCAGAGGTCAGGGGTTAGGTGTTACCTGCCAGCCGGCAGACTGGGTTGCTAGGGAAATAAATCCCAAATAACAAAAGACAAATCACAAATAATACACAAAAAACAATATTCAAATCTCAAACATTCACACTGTGCCAAGAGTCAGGAATCAGAGATTATGTGTTACCACCTGCCAGCCGGCAGACAAGGGTTATAAGTTGGAGTTTAAAATCATGCAGCCTGAAGGCGACTGAGGGATCCGCCGGTTGGCGGAGCGTCTCGAAGGCGACGGAGAGGAAAGAGAAAGTTTGTTGAAGCTTGCCTGTACGGTACTCAATTAAAACTATTTTGGCTGTATAAGTTTTTGATACACTTTTAGATATCGGGAAACTCCTTCTTTTAAGGAAAACAACTCATTTGAAACTTGCCTTAAATGACTTGGATCTGTTTGCAAAAGCTCCGGTAATTGATTTATGATTTCACGATAAGTTTCCGGATTAAAATCATGCAATACTAATCCTGCTTTATTTGCCTCCACAATGCGGTCAATATCGCCCACATTTCCGTTGCAAACTACCGGCACTCCCATGGCAAGCAACTCGGCCAATTTTGTCGGCGATGAGGCTTTTTTAGAAAATAAGGGTTTAATAAAAAACACTGAAATAGAAGTCAGTTTAAGAAAAATCGGCACTTCGTCTCTACTCGCTGATGTAAACACAATTTTTTCTTGTGGAATTTGCTTTTTCTCAGCTTGAGCTTTCATCAAATCTGTATTATCTTTTGTGATAATCAGAAACTTACTTTGAGGTTTTGATTTTAATAATTCAGCAAAAAAATCGAGCATTTCCTCAGGCATATACCAGGTTCCTATCGAGCCGAGATAGGTTAATACAAAATCGCTTTCCCGAAGATTGAATTTTTTACGAAAAGATTGAATTTGTTCATCAATAACCCGTTCAGGATTAAAATGTGCTAAATCGGCACAGCATGGAATCACAGTTATATCATCTATTTCAAGTGATTTGAAATTCAATGCATCAATGGTTTCTTTTCCGTTTTCTGTCAAAGAAATCAAATGATCGCAACCATTAAAGAAATGCCGCTCTTTTCGTTTAAAATATTTATAGACAGCCTTAAAAACGGGATTTGATTGTTTCCACAACCCACCATCAACACGCTCATCTGCATAAAATCCTCTCATATCAAAAAGGAAGGGAACCTGATGCGTTTTTTTTAGCATCATACCGACAAATGCACTGATATAACTTCGACAATGCGTCATTGAGAAATGATATTGCTGATGAAGTTTATTTGCCAAATACTTCATCTTTCGAATATCACGCATGGTGGAAACTAAGGGTGGATTTTTTGTGTATTCAACGGGATGCCAATAAATTTGATGCTGAGCAAGCAAATCGGCAATTTCATTTTGATGCTGTGCAAAGGCATCCGGTTTTTCAGCTGACAGAATATGAAATTCATATCCGAATTTACTAAGACCAATCAAATAAGGTATCACCTGAGATTGTCCGAGCGGATCAGTCATTCCGTCGTAGGATATGTACAATATGCGATGCATAAAATGCAAAACTGCCAAAGGATTTCGTTCCTCTGACAGTTTTCAAAGATTAAACGGAAACAACTTCTTTTACTTCCGGAACATCTTGTTTAAGTTTTTCTTCTACGCCAAGTTTAAGCGTTTGAATACTGAACGGGCATGATCCACATGCGCCGAGCAATTTTACTTCAACGATAAAATCATCAGTAATATTTACCAGTGAAATATCGCCTCCGTCAGCTTGCAAATACGGGCGTACTTCTTCGATTGACTTTGCAATACGTTTTTTAATTTCTTCCATCGGTCTATTATTTGTGTTTAATTTCTACAACTTTTGTCGAATCCATATTTTCATTCCGAACATCCACTTGCTCTATCATGGCAATGGCAGCTTTTTCAAAGGCTTTACCGGTAATAGTATTCAATTTCATCCCGGCAGGTTTTCCGTCATCGCCGCCTTCACGGATACTTTGAACGAGTGGAATTTGTCCCAACAAGGGAATATTTGTTTCAGCGGACAATTTTTTACATCCGTCTTTTCCGAAAAGATAATATTTATTATCGGGTAATTCTTCCGGCGTAAACCATGACATATTTTCAATAAGTCCAAGGATGGGCACATCAATACCTTTGGTTTGAAACATTGAAATTCCCTTACGAGCATCTGCCAAGGCAACGTCCTGTGGTGTTGAAACGATTACTGCGCCGGTTACCGCAACAGTTTGCACCAATGTAAGATGAATATCACTGGTTCCCGGAGGCAAATCAAAAATCAGATAATCGAGTTCGCCCCAAGCAGCATCATTAATCAGCTGTTTTAAGGCATTAGTTGCCATTGCGCCACGCCAAACGAGTGCTGAGTTCGGGTCAACAAAAAATCCAACAGACAGCATTTTAACGCCGTACTTTTCGAGCGGAAGAATCCATTCTTTACCATTTTCTTGTTTTCCGCGAGGTTTTTCATTTTCAACACCAAACATTTTTGGAATACTGGGACCAAAAATATCCGCATCAAGCAAACCAACTTTATATCCGTGTTGAGCCAAAGCTATTGCCATATTCACAGCAACGGTTGATTTCCCGACTCCACCTTTTCCGGAGGCAACGGCAATTATATTTTTCACGTGTTTTGTACCGGTTTCAGGCTGTCCTGCATTAATTTCGGCATCTTTGGTAATTGCTTTACTTCTCGCCTGAATATTTCCTTTGATTTCAATATTATCTTCATCAAAAGCGGATTCCAGGATTTTCACACAAGCCTTTTTCATTGAGGCAATAAACGGGTCGGTATCTTTTTC
This sequence comes from Bacteroidales bacterium, assembly GCA_027858835.1. GTDB lineage: Bacteria > Bacteroidota > Bacteroidia > Bacteroidales > ML635J-15 > JAQIBY01. The sequence goes on from JAQIBY010000120.1 coordinate 3,798, forward strand.
AAAAACCAAATCAAAACTCACTTTTTTACCTTCAATTTGGAGATTTTCAAGCATCCCCAGACTAATAATATCTTTGGCATTCCCGGGATACAGGACTTCTTCCAAAGCTTTGCTAACATTATTTTTATTAAGTTCCATAATCATTAAAGATTAACAATAATACATCAAATAAGTTGCAAATTTAAGGAAAGATTTGTGTTTCTGTCTGTTTAAGCCGGTTTTTTCGGATATAAACCATCAATACTAAAAAACAGGGAGTGAGCATGTCCTTTTATCATCAAAGATTTTGCGGATAAATTATCAATACCGCGTTTCTGAGACTTTTTCCCCTTTATCATAAACGATTTCTAAAATAGGCTCACCGGCTTCTGAATAAAACATCCATTTTTTATCCGGAACCCCTTCAAAATAATGCTGTTCTATACGAATTGTCCCGTTTTCATAATAGGCTTCAGAATAACCGTTTCGTTTGCCGTCAATATATTCGCCGTAACTCCAGAGTACACCATTCGGATACCATGAAAACCACTCTCCGGTTCTTTGTCCTTCAGCGACCCAACCTTCTATGTATTTTTCACCGGTAGCATGATATTTAATCTCCAAATAATTCAGACTATCCTGCTGATATTGCATGGTTTTTACAGCCGTATCACCGAAATAATCAAGAATTACCCGTTCATATTGTCCACCCAATGTATCCACGATAATCGCCTCACTCCCACTACTTGCATTATGCGAACATGATGTATTAATTCCCAAAAAAAACACAATTCCTAAAACAATTAAACTACTCGATAAGTGTCCCATTTTCAAATTTTTGCGTTAAATACAATTCTCCGTTATCATCGAAATATTTCCATTCACCATGCGGCAAATCATCTTTATAAGATGCTTCATAACTCGTATCTCCGGTTACAAAATATTGCGTGCTTTTCCCATTTAGTTTCCCATTTTCATAGCTTTCCTCAAGCTCTACCGCACCATGCTTGTAATAGAAAATTTGTTTCCCATGTTTTTCACCGTCTTTGAGCTCATATTCACTTTCCAAATTTCCATTTGGATAATAGTATTCCACCTTGTTTACGATGCGCTTATTTCCTTGATATTGACAATGCTCAATTTTTTGCGGCTCACCATTTCCGTAAGTAATCGTTACCTCTTTGCGGATATTATTATTATTACATGCAATGAAGAAAACTAAGGGTAGAATGAATAAATATATGTATTTGTTTTTCATTTTAATAGTAATTAATTGATGAAGCGAAAATAATGAAACACTCGCTATTTTACAATTCATTTCTTAATTAAAAAATCGTGATTAAAACGCATTAATATGCCAATATAAAAATCCTGACTATTCAGGTTTTTACTTAGATATGCTCCTGTTCTGAATCCTACATGGAAGCCGGGATACACTTCATCTTCAAGTTTCAGATGGGTATAAACAACATGTCGGTATGGCGTTAAAACATAATTCGATTTTTGTGAAACTGAACCAAACTGGAATTCACCCAAGGGATTATAAAAGCGATTTCCATACCAATACCCAAGTTTTCCTTCAATAAATTTCCATTTTGCCTGCATTTCAGAAGCTAAGCCAAAGCCCATGTTATATGGGAAATTTTGTCGTGGGATGGTATTATAAAATTGCGCGTAAAACGTTTTATTTGAAATTGAAAGCGTTTTGTTAACATTGGCAATAAATTGAAAACCATTCACCAAATTCAAATAAGTTTGCACCAAATGAGGAATTGCTAAGTCCTGACCTCCATTATGATAGGCTAACATTTGTGTGTAATAATGCATTTTATAATCTTTGCCAATTGCATGATTCCAATTAATATGATATCCTCCAAAAATGCGTTCTGTCTCAACATCTTTTGGATAGGTTAAATACCTCCAATCCAACCATATATCAAAAAACAATCGGTCATTATGGTATAATGCCCTTACTCCCTCTTCATTACTTTGTGTTATCGCTTGTGAGTAAGAAAAAACCTGCTCGGGCAAAGCATGTGACAAACCTCCCTGTATTGATCCGAATTGCAAGGTGAAATTTTCAAAAGGCGAATAGCTAAATTGAAAAAACGGATTTATTTCTGTCAATTCATTTCTGCCGAGAGAATTCAGTAAAAAGCCACCTCCGGAAATCTGAATTTTATCGCTAAGCTGATATTTCAATACGGGGGAAACATGATATCCTGCCATGGTATAAGAATTCACCATTGGATTAAAATACTCCTGATTAATGAAGTATCCCATGCCGTTAAACCCGAGATGCAAACTGCCGGATTCATATTTTTTGTGCTGTTCAAAAAAAATGGAGTCGGAAAATTGAGCCGTAGAAAGCTTAACCAGCAAGAGAACCGGCACAATAAGTACAGCTATTCGTAATGAATACTTCATTTTTTTATCGCTTATTTTACAAAAATAGTATTATTATTTTGTAACTTTAAACAAACCAAAATAAAGCGCTTTGAAATATCTGATATCTTTAAACATTGCAATCCTTTTTGCTATCAGTATTTACGCACAGGATATTGATAGTCTTTTTAACGAAATCGGGCAAATCGAGTCGGTTGAAACTCAGATTGAACAACTGATAAAACATGCAGAATATTATGCCGGGACAGATAATATCCTAAGTGCTCAATGTATTCAAAAAGCAGAAAATCTGGCAATACAGTTTGAGGATTCCTGTGCACTTTGTATTATCAAATATGGTAAGGGTGTCTTATCGCAAGCTGATTCGGAATATGAGAATGCGTTGACTTATTATCATGATGCTTATCGCTGTGCAAAAACCTGTCATGATGCATATATATTAATTAACAGCACAAACAATCTCGGTGTTTTAAACCGTTACACAGAAAATTTCTCAAAAGCACTTGAATGGTATGAACTTTCACTGCGATTTAGTCGGGAGTATGTGGATACACTTAAAATTTTACACACACTAAACAATATTGGAAACATATACAACTCAACAGGAGAGCACAATCAAGCCATTCACTATTACCAAACATGTATGAAAGAAATTGAAAATTATGGAAATCATGATTTTTATTATGGAACGGTATATCCTAACATGGCTTATGCATTTTATGCAAGTGGAGATTTAGAAAAGGCAATAGACTATTATAAAAAAGGCTATCAAATTGCTCAGGTAGAAAACAACACATATCATTCACTGGTAATACTAAAAACAATTGGCGAAATCTATCTCGAAAATGAAAGTCCCTCGAAAGCATTAATGTATTTGAACAAAGCAGAACCCTATTATCGGGAAATTGATCATAAAAAAAGCGAGTCATCTTTTTACATGCTACGATATAAAACGTATTTGTCTTTGGGGAAACATGAAGCTGCGCTGAATGACCTTGAGAAGTATCAATCCCTTCAGGATAGCATGGATTTACAAAAGATGCATGTCTTATTATCAGATATTCAAGAAAAATATGATAATGAAAAGCTTAAGCAAATTAACTCAAAACAACATGAAACCATCCGTGAACGAAATCTAATGTTGATTTACATCGGACTAGGCGGGGTTTTTATTCTTGTTTTATTGGTTGTTTCAATTCAAATAAATCGATATCGTAAAAAAACAAATCTGGCATTGAAGCAAAAACAAAATACAATTAATGAAGGATTATATTACGGACGTTTTGTTAAAGAAAAACTGATGCTAACTTCGCCAAATACTCTAACAGACATCGGTTTGAAGCATTTTATTGTTGATAAACCAAAAGAAAAAGTCGGCGGGGATTTTTATTTAATCAGAGAGCATCAAAACGGGATTTACATAATTCTCGGAGATGCAACGGGACATGGAATTCCGGGTGGATTTATCTCATTGACGGCCTTGAATTTATTTCACCGTGAATTACAACATCATGATAAGATACAACCTGCAGATTTGTTAACTAATGTGTTAAGGGAATGGGAAAACATGTCCAACTCAAAAGATGCTTATGACGAATCGTTTACCGCCGCAGTACTTTTCATTACTGATAAGCAAGTTGAAATGGCAGATTATCGTCAAAAATCCATATTGATATCCGAAGATAAACTAAGTGTCATTGGGAAAAAAACGAGTTTATCTTCAGAAATACAAAATCAAAAACATGCAATGAAACCGGGTGATTGGATTGTATTAAGCTCTGACGGATATTACGACCAGTTGGGTGAACAATCTCAAAAAACCTATCGCTTTAAAAATTTCACGGCATTGATTAAATCTGAAATAAATAAACCAGAAATAAACATAAAAGACAGTTTGCGTGAAGCGCACAATAGGCATAAAGGAAATATGGAACAAACGGATGATATTTGTGTTATCGGCATTGGGTTTTAAAATTCGATGAATTTAAATCTAAACCGAGGTTTTTGGGATCTTCACCGGTTTGCTAGCATAACAGATGCCTGAGGTTTTCGACTATAGGAAAATTGTCTCTAAAAAACCAGAATACGAAGCTCCTTAACCCAAAACCAAAAAATCCTAAAAAAGCATTAACTTTGCAAAAAATAACAAAATGAATTTACTCCCTAAATATGATGTAATTGTTGTCGGTGCAGGACATGCAGGCTGCGAGGCTGCTGCTGCCGCTGCAAATATGGGCTCCAAAACGCTGCTGATTACAATGGACATGAATAAAATTGCACAAATGTCTTGCAATCCAGCAATGGGAGGCGTTGCAAAGGGACAAATTGTTCGTGAAATTGATGCACTGGGTGGTTACAGTGGAATTATTAGCGATTTATCAATGATTCAATTTCGCATGTTGAATCAATCCAAAGGACCTGCAATGTGGTCACCGCGTGCACAATGCGACAGAATAGTTTTCAGTATCGGCTGGCGCGATTATTTGGAAAGTTTACCCAATTTAGATTTTTGGCAAGATGCCGTAACGGAATTGGCGATTGAAAACAAAACAGTTGTAGGCGTTAAAACTGCTTGGGGAATTGATTTTTCAGCAAAAACCGTGATATTAACGAACGGTACTTTTCTCAACGGGCTAATGCATGTTGGGCAAACTAAAATTGAAGGTGGAAGAGTATCAGAACCCCCGATTAAAGCACTGAGTGAACAAATTCAATCATACGGATTTCGTCTTGGCAGAATGAAAACCGGCACTCCAATGCGAATTGATGGTAGAACAGTTGATTTTTCGCAGCTCACTGAACAAAAAGGGGATGAAAATATCCAGGCGTTTTCCTTCATGCACGAGAATGAAAGTTTACCATTTTTAAAACAACGCTCATGTTATATTTGCGAAACCAGTGAAACAGTACACTCAAAACTAAGTGAAGGATTGAAATCAAGTCCACTTTATGACGGGACAATACAAAGCATTGGTCCACGTTACTGCCCGAGTATTGAAACAAAATTACAAACTTTTCCTGACAAAAATTCGCATCAATTATTTGTAGAACCGGAAGGTGAAAGCACAATTGAATATTACTTAAATGGCTTCAGTTCTTCTTTACCTTGGGAAAATCAATTGGCAGCGCTTCGCAAAATCAAAGGATTTGAAAATGCTCGTATTTTTAGACCGGGTTATGCTATTGAGTATGATTTCTTTGACCCTACCCAACTTAAATCTACACTTGAAACTAAAATCATAGAAAATTTATTTTTTGCAGGGCAAATAAACGGCACTACAGGTTATGAAGAAGCAGGCGCTCAAGGGTTAATGGCGGGGATTAATGCTCATCTCAAAATAAATGAAAAACCTGCGTTCACTTTAAATAGAGATCAAGCTTATATTGGAGTGTTAATTGACGATCTTATTACCAAAGGAGTGGATGAACCCTACCGAATGTTTACCTCTCGCGCCGAATTTAGAATCCTATTACGTCAGGATAATGCAGATGTTCGCTTAACTGAATTGTCACATAAAATTGGTTTAGCGAGTGATGAACGAATGAAAAGGTTAAAAAATAAAATCGATTTACGAGACCATTTCATTCAATTTGCAAGTGATTTTTCCTGCAAACCTGAGTATATTAATGACAGCTTAGAAAAGCTAAATACTTCTCCGCTTCAACAAAAAACCAAACTTCGTAAAATAATCATGCGCCCTCAAGTTCATATCGAAGCCTTACGAGGAGTAATAGAACCGCTTGAAAATGAAATTCAATCTCACTCAATCAGCAATGAAATCATACAGGCCGCTGAAATTTTAATCAAATACGAAGGGTATATTAACCGTGAAAGACTGCTTGCAGAAAAATTGACACGATTAGAAAACATACCCATTGAAAACCTAAATTATGAGAAAATTCAATCACTTTCAACCGAAGGAAGACAAAAATTAATCAAAATACAACCAAAAACCATCGCTCAAGCTTCACGAATCAGTGGCGTTTCTCCCTCTGACATAAGCGTTTTGCTTGTATATCTTGGACGATAAGTTTAAATGTTCCACGTGAAACAATTTAAAAAACTATGAAAGAAATTAAAGGCAAAATTGTTGACATTATCCAAAAGCGCATCTATAATGGCAGCATCACAATTGAAGGAAATCGCATTGTAAAGATTGAAGAAAAAAGTGAAAACTTCACACATTACATTATTCCAGGTTTCGTAGATTCCCATGTTCACATTGAAAGCTCCATGCTAAATCCAACAGAATTTTCAAGATTAGCAATACAACATGGGACAATCGGAACGGTTTCTGATCCACATGAAATCGCAAATGTTGCAGGAAAGGCAGGCGTCGAATACATGATAAATGATGCGAGCCACTCCCCTGTTAAAATGCATTTCAACGCACCAAGTTGCGTACCGGCAACGGGTTTTGAAACATCCGGAGCAACCCTGGATTCAAAGGATATTGAAACCCTATTAAAGCATGACAAAATCGTTGCTCTTGGTGAAATGATGAATTATCCCGGAGTAATTTACGACGACAATGAAGTTATAGCTAAAATTGATGCGGCTTTAAAAGCAGGAAAACCTATTGACGGTCATGCTCCTGAATTAACAGGCGATTCGCTTTCAAAATACATAAATACCGGAATAAGTACTGACCACGAATGTGCAAGTCTTGATGAAGCATTGGAAAAGCTAAATCAAGGTATGATTATTCAAATTCGGGAAGGTTCTGCAGCAAAGAATTTTGAACAGCTTCACTCCTTATTGTCCACTCATCCTGAGCAATGCATGCTATGCACGGACGATTCGCATCCAGACGATTTAATGAGAGGGCATATTAACCGAATTGCAGCAAGAGCGATAGAAAAAGGACATGATATTTTCAACGTACTACGTGCAACATCAATGAATGCAATAAAACATTACAAGTTAGACATCGGATTATTGCAGGTTGGGGACACAGCTGACTTCGTTGTAGTTGATGATTTGCGCGATTTCCACGTACAGTCCTGTACAATTAACGGGGAATTGGTTTACGACAACAATCGTATTTTATTTCCGAATTCGGATACTGAACCAATAAATGTTTTCAAATTAGAAAAACACATCCTCGGAAAATCATTGGAAATCCAAAGCAATAATCAAGTTTTTAAAATCATTAAAGCATTTGACGGATCATTATTAACCGACTATTTTGAACACAAATTACCAAATCGAAATGGAATAGTTTATACAGATCCACTCATGGGGATTAATAAAATCGTAGTACTCAATCGCTATAAGACAGACTCTACTCCCAGCCTCGGCTTTATTCAGGGCTTTGACATCAGCAAAGGAGCCATCGCATCAACAGTCGCTCATGATTCACATAACATTATTGCAATTGGCGCGGATGATGAAAGTCTAACCAAAGTAATAAACAGGCTGATTGACTCAAAAGGTGGCTTGGCATTATTTGATGGTGAGGAAATGTATCATCTCCCATTGCCGGTCGCAGGATTAATGTCCAATGAAAATTTTGAACTTGTTGGAAATGCTTATGAAGCCATTTCAAATAAAACGAGTAAAATTGGTTGCAGCTTAAAAGCTCCATTTATGACAATGGCGTTTATGGCATTACTTGTTATTCCAAAACTAAAAATTGGAGATCAAGGGCTTTTTGACGTAGAATCGTTTTCACTAACAACACTCGAAGTTTAATTTGTTCCACGTGGAACAGTAAAATCCCGAATCGCCATGCGCTCTGTTATTCAGCGTGTTACATACGCTAAAGTAAGTACAGATGATGAAATATGCGGGCAAATTAAGACCGGATTATTCATTCTCCTTGGCGTATCTGAAAACGATACGCAGGATGATGTGCTATGGCTCACAAATAAAATTTATAATTTACGAATTTTCGAGGATGAAACTCAAAAAATGAATTTATCCATCGCAGATGCTAAAGGAGAATTTCTTGTCGTCAGTCAATTTACCTTACACGCAAAAACTAAAAAAGGAAACAGACCTTCATTTGTGCATGCAGCAAAACCCGAAAAAGCAATTCCACTTTATGAAGCATTTATTTCCGAATTGGAAAAACTAAGTCAAACAAAATGTCAAACCGGAAAATTCGGTGAACATATGAAAATTGAAATTTGTAACGACGGTCCGGTTACGATTGTTATTGATACTAAAAACAAAGAATAATGAAAAACTATTTTCTGATAACACTTTTTATATCGCTTGCGATACTTTTTGCTTGCAGTAGCGATAATATCCAAAGTGGTGTAAAAGGACATATTGAATTTGCCGAAGCAGATTGTTCCATGGATCAAAGTTTCTGGCTTTACAATGACTACAACGGAATGGTTTATGCCATCCATAAAGACTCTGTGAACTTTTCAGCAGGAAACTATACCGAGTATGCTGACAGTGCCCAAGCAATTAACGGAAATTTCACCATTGGATTAAATCCCGGCTATTACTACATTTTCATTGAGGAATATCAAGTATTTAACACCAACACAGAGGTAATGGTACAACTCAATCAAGTAACGAATAAAGAATTTCGCTGGCATAAATGCATGTAATAATTTACCTCATTAAAACAGCTTTGCGCATTCAAGGCATTTTACTATCTTTAATTCAAAATATGCATCATGACAATTCCGGAAGCCCAAAATCAAGTTGATCAGTGGATTCACACAAATGGTGTTCGTTATTTTAATGAATTAACTAACTTTACGATTCTAACAGAAGAGATTGGGGAATTAGCACGCGTATTTGCAAGAAAATACGGTGAGCAATCATCGAAACCATCGGATTTAACATTTGAACTGGAAGATGAATTCGGAGATGTTTTCTGGGTCTTAATCTGTCTGGCAAACCAAACGGGAATTGATTTAGAAACTGCATTAAAAAAAAGCATTGAGAAAAAAACAAAACGCGACAAAAACCGTCATATTAATAATCCTAAATTAAAACAATAATTATGAATACTATGAAATTAAGTCAAGAGGAAATTGGAGCTAAAATAAAGGATGCACTCGAACAGGTCGATGTGAAAAACACAGACACGCTGAAGAAAATATTTAATTTGATTGACTTGACCTCACTAAATACTGCTGATTATGATGAAAAAATTAATCAGATGGTTGAAAAAGTCAATAAATTCCCAGCCCTGTTTCCGGAGATGCCTAATGTTGCGGCAATTTGCATTTATCCCCCATTTGTGGAAACCGTAAAAGAAAATCTTCACGCAGCCAATGTGTCAATTGCAGTAGTTTCAGCAGGTTTTCCATCGAGTCAGACTTACCTTTCAGTTAAACTGGCCGAAAGCGAAATTGCAGCCAATAAAGGCGCTGACGAACTTGATATTGTGCTTTCACTCGGGCGCTTTATTAGCGGGGATATTGCGTATTGCATGAATGAGATTTCAATAATAAAGCAAGCAATCGGTGAAAAGCATTTAAAAGTAATTTTAGAATCAGGATTAATGGAAAGTCCTGAACAAGTTTATCAGGCAGGAATGCTCGCTTTAAAAGCCGGTGCAGATTTCATTAAAACCTCAACCGGAAAAGATAAAAAATCAGCAGATCCGGTTTCTGTTTATGCCATGTGTCTGGCGATAAAAGATTATTATGAAGAGACAGGTAAAAAATCAGGAATTAAACCCGCTGGCGGAATTTCCACACCGGAAGATGCCATCGTTTATTTTGCAATTATAAAGGCTGTGCTTGGAGATGAATGGTTAAATAATGAATTATTCCGTATTGGCGCAAGTCGTTTATCCAACAATTTACTCAGCACAATATATAACAAGGAAGTAAAATATTTCTAGAAAAATTATTTATCTCGAGATGCAAAATAGCGAATCAGGGCCCTCATGCTTTGATTCGCTTCGTTTTGAGGTAAGGTATCAAGTAAGGTTTCTGCTCTGGCGATATGCTTTTGCATACAATCCCTGGCATATTCCATGCCTCCGTAGGATTCTATAAAATCAACAATCTCTTTTATGTCATTGCGCTTAACCCCTTTTTTGATTTTTGCGACAATCCCTTCAGACAATTTTTTAGGTGCCGTATTTAAGGCATAAATCAGTGGCAAGGTAATTTTTTTCTCCTCCAAATCCTTTCCTTTCACTTTTCCAAACACACCGTCAGCAGTAAAATCCAAAATATCATCTTGTATTTGAAATGCCATTCCGGCTTCAATACCAATCTCACGAACAGTTTCACGATCTTGTCCGTTTATCCCAACTGATACGGCACCGGCTTCAGTACTTGCACCTATTAAAACCGCAGTTTTGCGCTTAATAATATTAAAATACTTTTCTTCTGAAAAGACATTACCACCGGCAAGTTCCATTTGATTAATTTCTCCAATACTCAATTGTGAAATTGTAGGCGAAAGAATCTCAAGAATATCATACATTTTTTGTTGGGTTGCAATCGTCAAGGCATTTGAAAACAAATAATCTCCAACCAAAATCGCAACTGAATTACGCCATTCGGCATTCACTGTTTTCTTTCCCCGTCGCAAACTCGCTTCATCAACCACATCATCATGCATTAAAGTAGCTGTATGTAATGTTTGCACAAGTACAGCGGCATAATCGGTTTTCTCAGTAACCTCATCAAAAAGTTTTGCAGCAAGAAATACAAGATGAGGACGAACTTGCTTTCCCATATCCTTAAAAACATAATCCAATATTCTATTCAAACTTTTATCGTCAGAATAAGATGCTCTTTTAAGAAGTTCTGTATATCGTTTAACATCTTCAGCAGTATATTGAACAATTTCCTCTGATTTTTTCATAAACACGAAATTATCTGCATAAAAATACAGTTTCAAACTTAAAAATAAAAACCTTACATTGCATTATCTTTAAAAGTTAAACAAATAATTTAGCAATTTGTTAAGATAGAAAACACAAAACATGGCAAAAATAAGGGTTACAAAGCGTTTTCACTGGGAAATGTCACATGCATTATTCGATTACAACGGACTATGCAGAAACATGCACGGCCATTCGTACATCATGTATGCAAGCATTATTGGTGAACCCATTAATGACCCAACGAGTCCGAAACATGGTATGGTCATAGATTTTAGTGATTTTAAAAAAATAGTCAAGGATTTAATTGTTGATAAATACGATCATTCAGTCGTTTTAAATAAAGCGGAAAACATTCAAGAAATTAAGCAAATAGACGGCTTATTTGACCGACTCATTTTACTCGATTATCAACCAACATGTGAATTAATGGTTGCAGATTTTGCAGAAATAATACAAGCTGCATTACCTAAAAACTTAAAACTCCACAGTCTCAAGCTTTATGAAACTGCAACTTCCTATGCAGAATGGTTTGCAGATGACCAGATTTGATGTATTTTTACAAGAAATCTGAAATAATATGCCGGCATATAAACAACTTAAACCAACAAGAACCGGTTTTGGTGAAGGACTGGTTGAAGCAGGAAAAACACAAAAAAATCTCATCGCGCTTGGAGCTGATATCACAGGTTCTGTAAGCATGGACGGCTTTGCAAAAGCCTATCCTGAACGCTTTTTTTCTTTCGGAATTGCCGAGCAAAACATTGCTGGCGTTGCTGCCGGAATGGCACTTTCAGGAAAATTACCGGTATTTTCAACTTATGCGGTTTTTTCTGCCATGCGAGATCTTGATCAAATCAGAATTTCGATTTGTTACAACAATGTACATGTGATTATCGGAGGCGCCCATGCAGGAATTTCTGTAGGTCCTGACGGAGCAACTCATCAAGCACTAGAGGATATTGCCGTCATGCGGGTTTTGCCGAATATGACTGTCCTCTCCCCTTGCGATGCAACGCAAGCAAAACTGCTCACGCAAAAAGCAATGGAATTAAACAGTCCGATATATATTCGATTCGGACGTGAAGCCGTACCAGACTTTACTGATGAAAATCAAGCAATTGAAATCGGAAAAGCGCAAGTTTTAAAATCAGGTACTGATATTGCGCTTTTTGCGACCGGACACATGACTTGGGAAGCAATACGAGCAGCAGGAATTTTAGAAACGGAACATAAAATCCATGCGGAAGTTGTGAATTTTCACAGTATCAAACCCATTGATAAAGAAACAATTATCCAATCGGCAAAAAAATGTAAACTTGTACTGACAGCTGAAGAACACCAAATTACCGGCGGATTCGGTTCAGCAGTCAGCGAAGTATTGTCTCAGGAATACCCGACTAAAATGTATATTTTGGGAGTTAATGACTGTTTCGGAGAATCTGGGCAGCCCGATGAGCTTATGACAAAATATGGGCTTAAAGCAGAAAACATTGTTGAAAATGCACTTAAATTAATCAAAGCATGAAACTGATTTTATTCCTTATCGCCTTACTAATGGGATTATTTTCTCAGCAAGATGAAACAGAAACAAAGCTTGCACCGGAAGATTATCCGCCAAAAGTTGAACTTCTCGGACAAATTAATGCTTCAAAACATTCGGATTTTGTGCAAATCGATCCATCAATTTCCTATTTTCCTGAAGTTTATCTGCGAAAGCAAACTTACCAAGCATTTTTAAGCATGAGGGAAGCCGCTTTGAAAGACGGTATTAATCTGACCATACAATCCGGCACACGGGATTTTTACATTCAAGGCTATTTGTGGAATCAAAAATTCATCGGACAACGTAGTACAGGCGCGGCATATATCGACCAAAACTTATCGGACAGTGCAAAAACCGCAAAAGTGCTGGAATATTCGGCAATGCCAGGTATATCAAGGCATCACTGGGGTACGGATATTGACATTAACAGCACAAAACATGCATATTTTTATTCCGGTGAGGGAAAAAAAGTGTATGATTGGCTTCAGGAAAACGCTGAAAAATATGGATTTTATCAAGTATATATTCCTTTTGGCGAAGACAGAAAAACGGGATTCAATCACGAAGAATGGCATTGGACTTATAAACCGGAATCGGACAAATTTACTAAGGCATTTCGGCATGTTGTTTCCTACGAAGATTTAACCGGCTTCAAAGGCGCTGAATATGCAAGGTCGTTTAAAGTGATAGATAACTATGTGTATGGCATAAATCCGGTATTACTGAAAGATTAAAAACAGCAAATGAAAACAGCAAAGGATTGGATAAAACAACTAAAAACCGATGTTAAACAAACATGGGCATTTCCCCTACTCGTTGGTATTGGAGTATTTTTACACTTTTGGTTAAACAATTTTTCATTTGAACTTACTGATTTTCAAAATCGTGTATTTGGCATATCCACATTACATCAAATTGATGTTGGCGCCAGAATTTCAGCATTTTATAAAGCCATATTTTTAGGATTCGGAATATTTATTCTATTAAAAATTGCTTATACACTTTTCGTTCAGCGATTTAAATCGTTTACTACAGAAATATCAAGTATTCATTATCTTTCCATCACCGGATTATTTCTATTTGGATTTTCAATTTTTGGAATGGAAATTTATGCAAGCCGATTATTGATTGAAGTTTTACTGATTTTTATCCTGATTGTAATTCCGGTAAAATCTCGACTTAAACTCACAAAAATCCGCTCGGCGAATGATTATTTCTGGTTGTTTATAACGGCTTATTCGATAACAATAATGGGTGCAATACTTTCAGGAAAGCTACCTTTCGGACAATTTGCTTTTTCATTTGCAGCAGTGCTGATTTTATTGTTTTCTAGCATTCATGTATTCAAGCTTTCTCCCGTGAAAACATTTTTCCATTTGCGAAAACTGGTTTATTTTCCCTTACTTTTTGTTATTTCGCAAGAAATCTACTTAATTTTCAATCAGCATAATATCGGATTCATTCATCCGCTGATTACCGCTTCAGTTTTATTACTGATTTTTGGTATTATACAAATCACATTTCAAAAAAAACAAGCTGATTACACGCATCTTAACCGACGCATATTAAGCGGATTTGTCTTGAGTTTGATTGTATTTTCAACTTACAGTATTCAACTTGTATTACGAAACGATTTATTTGAAATCGCCAATTCATCCAATGCATTGATGAGCATTTTTCAACACGGGAAATTTCCGGTCGCCGATTTTCTGCCCACTCATCTCCTATCCGATTTCTTTTTACCTGTTATTTACACAATTTTCAACGGATACGACAGCAGTTTTTCCTATATGGCATACAATTTTATCATGATGTCGGCCTATTTCTACTTGAGCTTTCTGATTGTCTTAAAACTCAGCCGAAATCATTATATCGCTTTACTCTCATTGCTGTTTTTCCCGTTTTTCAATGCAACTTTTTGGGGAATTTCATCCTTTCCAATACTGATAGTGCCTCTAGTAATAAATCAGCTATATAACTATCCAAATCAAAAATCATGGTTTGCTTTAGCTGTCTTGAGTGTTTTTCTTCTTGGTTGGAAACCTGATGTTGCGATACTCGGAATTTACGGTTTGCTTGCAGGAATTATCATTATCCGAATTAATAAACGAGGAAAACTAAAATGGAAGCACGCATTAAAAGCCTTTTCAATTATTTACGCAGCTTTGGTTTTATTTTTATTGAGCTTAGAATTCATATTTAAGGTTCCGGTAAAAGAAGGCATCTCGAATACACTCAACTTTTTTGCAAGTAGTCCGCAAGGCCGAGGTTTGCCTGTTATTGCATATCAATTTGATCGGATATTCTATCTGCATCATGTGCTTTATCCCATTTTAATCGCAATCGCACTAATTCTTGGACTCAAGCAAATAAAGCGCATGAATTCATACAACGCCATGCCAATTATTGCACTAATTATCTTCTCCATTTTTTATTTCACTAACATACAAAGAGGATTAACACGGCATAGTTTTGCTGAAGGACACGACGGGTTTATCAGTTCATTTGCCATTATCAGTATTGCATTGGTATTTTTTCTGTTTCGCATGAAGCGGATTCATCGGATTATTGGATTTTTTATCAGTATTTCTATTATGGCAATCATGTTTAAATATCCGACACAAGCATCTGATTATATGGTTTTTGATCAAGTTCAGAAAAAAATAAAATCAAACTATCTTTACTCAGGAAATGAACGAATTCAACGAGTAAGTTTTAATCCTGATTATTACCAAAAAAACATCCGAGAGCTCCTGAATTTCACAAATCAAATTCCGGATTCAGCAGGCTTTTATGATTTTTCAAATACACCGGCAAGTTATTATTTGACAAAGCGTGAAATGCCCGTTTATTTCATTCATTCACTGGCAATTACTTCTGAAAAAATACAAGAAATTGAAATTGAGAATTTAAAAAGCCATAATGTCCCTTTTGTCATCTTTTCCCACATTCCAGAAACCTATTGGGACAAGACAGATGGGATACATAATGCCTTGAGATTTTACAAAATATCAGAATATCTGTATCGAAATTATTCTCCCTATAAACTTGTTGGGAATTATGCCATTTGGAAAGCGAATAATTATCAAGCGGAAACTGATTTAAGCCATTATTCGGTCGATACCATATCAGAAAAGCCACGCATTTTTGAAATGAAAAAACTTCCACTTATTTGGGCAAAATACGATACAAAATTTTCATCGAACAACGTGGAAAAATCCTTGCTAAGAACAGGCGCCGGAAAAGAAATTCGCTTTGATGCAACGATTGACAAATCGCAAGGAAATTATATCCTGATAAACATTGAAAATCCGAAAAAGATACAAGGAAAAGCGAAACTTCGATATTTTGAAACCTGGGAACAATTTGGCGAATTCAGTTTCGATATTTCACAGGAATCAATTAATGCTCAGTATTTAATACGAATCAGCTCACAATGGAATTGGTACAATAAATCCATTAACCGCATTGTGATTGTGAATCCGGAATCTACTGAGGTAAAACAAATTTCCATACTCAAAGCAGATTAATCATGTCAAGAATCAAATGTTTTATTAGCTTTGTCCTAAGTAAAACATAAGCTGATGAAACTCATCATTCAAATACCTTGTTATAACGAAGAAAAGACTTTGCATCTTACTTATATGGATTTGCCCAAGCAGATTCAGGGCATTGATGAAATTGAGGTTTTGGTGATTGACGACGGCAGCACCGATAAAACGTCTGAACTTGCAGAAACGATTGGGGTAAACCATATTGTCCGTTTTAAAAATAATAAAGGCTTGGCAAAAGCATTTGAAGCTGGTATTCACAAAGCATTGGAGCTTGGCGCGGATATTATTGTTAATACAGACGGAGACAATCAATATTCCGGTGCTGATATTGAAAAACTGGTACGTCCCATTTTAAATGAAGAAGCAGATGTAGTCATCGGAGACCGTCAAACGAATTCAATTGCACATTTTTCATTTTTCAAAAAACGCATGCAAAAATTGGGTTCATATTTGATTCGCAAATTATCAAAAACTGATGTTAAAGATGTGGTCAGTGGATTTCGTGCGTACAATCGGGAAACCGCCATGAAAATTAATATTGCCACCGATTTTTCATACACCATAGAAAATGTCATCCAACTCGGTTTTCTAAAAGCAAAAGTGATTTCAGTACCAATAGAAACAAATAAGCAGCTCAGAAAATCCAGACTTTTTAAAAATACGGGCTCATTCATCTCACAACAACTCACGACAATCATCCGTGCATATGCAAATTATAAAGCAATTCGGGTTTTCACCACTCTGGGAATTCTGATAATGATTCCCGGAATTGCAGGCTTTATCCGCTTTCTTTATTTTTATTTTACAGTAGGAGGGGAGGGGCACATTCAATCCTTAATCTTTTCCACTGCGTTTTTAAACGGCGGTTTATTGATTTTAATGATTGGAATTATTGCCGATTTAATCAGTACAAACCGAAAGCTTTTGGAAAAATTATTGGAATTCAATAAGAAAGACAAATGGAACAAGACATCATAACCGGCAATTCTTTTGACAAATACAACAGTAAAAATCCAATTTACAAACGATTAATGCGCGGATTTTTCAAGTCGCTTATTGAATTAACATCAGATATTTCAAGCGGTGAGGAATTCAAAATTTTAGAAGCCGGCTGTGGAGAAGGCCATTTGGCATCTATCCTTTTGAATGAGTTTAAACAGATTGACTACACGGGATTTGATATTGATTCGGATTTAATTCGGGAGGCACAAAATCAACTTCCGGCAGCAAAATTTCATGTGGATAGTATTTACGAGCCGAATCGATACCTCAATAGCTCATTTAGGCTTTGTTTGGCGTCAGAAGTGCTTGAACATCTGGAATATCCCGAAGCGGCAATTAAAGTCATTAAGAACCTTTCGTGCGATTATTATTTGTTTTCTGTACCACGTGAACCAATTTGGCGTATTTTAAATATGTTACGCTTAAAATATCTCGGAAAAAGGGGCAACACTCCTGGACATCTGCAGCATTGGAGCAAGAAATCGTTTATAAAAACCATTTCCAATGATTTTAATATTCTTGAAATCCGCAGTCCCTTTCCATGGACAATGATATTGTGTAAAAAAGCAAATGCATAATAATTTCTGAAAGCTATGAACTTTGATTATCGGGCACAATAATTGCTGAAACATGATAAATGTCAGATTATTAATGTGTTAGTAAACTAACCTTTATGTGCTTATACTCCCGATATATCAAGGTAAAGCGCTAATTCACAACAAATTGTTAATAAAAATATTTTGTTATATAAAATATTTTTTATTACTTGCACAGCGAAACAATCATTATACGAAAGTTTCATGAGCCAAAAGGGGAAACAAATAAAAAACAAATTATGATGAGCCAAACTGCTAAGCGAATAGCACAAATTGTGTTAATGATCTTTATTATAAGCACAGGAGCGAATTTACAGTCTCATGCTATCTGTGCTAACCCATCAAATGAAAACGAGGCTGATTCAGTGGGTACTTCTTCCCGGGAGATTTTTTATTTTGTTGAAGAATCACCAATGTATCCCGGAGGACAGAAAGAATTAGTTAGTTTCTTTTCACAAAACCTTACCTATCCAAATAAAGCGAAAGAAGAACGTATTGAAGGGCAAGTATTTGTTCGTTTTGAAGTCAAAGAAGACGGATCAATAGGCGATGTGATGATATCAAAATCTGTACATCCGAGTCTTGATGCTGAGGCAATTCGCGTAATTAAAAGCATGCCCAAATGGCTACCCGGACGTTTCAGAGGTGAAGCTGTAAATTCTTGGTACACACTCCCTATCTCTTTCTTTTTAAGAAAATAATTTACCAAATGATATAAATTTAAGCCGTTCAGCAATGAGCGGCTTTTTTTATTTTCTGGAAATACATTTTGTTTTGTTAAATAAGTTATTTACCTTTGCACTCACATTGCGGGGTGGAGCAGTTGGTAGCTCGTTGGGCTCATAACCCAAAGGTCGTGGGTTCAAGTCCTACCCCCGCTACAAAATACCCCTGTTAATCTTTTGATTTTCAGGGGTTTTTATTTTGTCGGGGGACAGTTGAGGGACAGAAAGTGGGATCAAGCAAAAAAGTTGGAGGATACAATTCGCAGATATTTATGGAATCTTTATAATGAGCCTGAAGGGCTCAAACATGAATAACCACGGGTGAGGATTTTTCCGTAACCCGTGGTTAATTAAATCATATCGGAGTGTTTTTGGCATACGTTTTTGCTCCCGAAAGCTTTTGGGCTCGGGATTGCAAAAAGCTATGCCAAAAACTTTGTATCTAATTTTGCTAA
>JAQIBY010000146.1 GCA_027858835.1 Bacteroidales bacterium
AGAACCTTAAGAATTCATTCTAACCCATTGAATTTACAGTCAATATGAACTTACAATCAAAAACCCGAATTCTTCTATTATTTTAGAGAGTTAGACCCACTCGCAACATAACTCCAATACTTCTTGATTTATCTCGTCAGCTAAATGCTGCCCATCCACACTGTTCCAATCTATTGAGGATAAATCCTTTTCCTGTGATAATTCATCTCTTATTATTGCTTGAATGAGGTCGCGTGCTTGTTTGAAAAAATTTTTTGTTTCAGCTCGTGATTTTTTTTCTCGAACATAACTATATTCTTTTTGTTCGAAATTTTCTGCGAGAAGGTTTGCATAATAAACCTGTAAAGTTGATTCAATATCAATAGAATCTCCAGAAAGTAATTCATCCAATTCATCTATGGATTCGATATCTTCGGTGAGGTTATCTATAGTCACCGCCATGGCCCTATTTAGAGCATCGTCATCAAGTAGGCCACCATCGCCGGAAAGTATATCATTTAATGAATCGAGAAACTCTTCAAGTGGTTTATCTTGTAAATGAGTTATATTAAATTGTCGAAGAGCTTCATTAAAACCAGAACGTTGGGCAGTATTTATAAAGTTAGCTAATCGTGCACCACTCGTAGCAGATCGTGCTCTGGAAACACCTCCGGCAGTCCCCCTCCTACCTCCAGAGGGCCTTGAACCGCCACCTGACATGCCTCGTCCTAAACGGTCTCTAATCCCCGACCCTACCAAAGCAGAGCCAGATCCAAGTTGATTCTTGTATGCGTTTGAAAATTTGCCTACCGCTGTTAACAAATCTTCTTTTTGTCCACCTGATGAAACAGCTTCCCCGACAGCTGAATTAACGCCTGGCCATTTTGGAGTCCCATAAGCTTTAGATGTTCCCATTACGGTTTACCTCTCTTTCTCTTTTTTATTGCACGCCCTATTTTAGTCTCAGTTTTCGCAAGCTTATCTTTTATGTCTCCAATAATTTCAGCAGCTCGATTCCCATGCTCAACATTGAAGGATCTCAGGGTTATACCAAGCCCGGCACCTAAATTGGCAGTCCTTATTCGCTCAATACATTTCGAAAATGACTTAGCTGCATTTAAATTGCCTTTATTTGATAGATCAATTAATGACCGTAGAGGAGCATCTTCTGTATAGTTTTGCATCGCAGTTCGACTGACTATACTAAGCACTCCTTCTTGCTCATCTTCTGAAAGAGAATAGAAAAGCTTCAGGCCTTGTTTTCTTTCTATTTCTATGTTTGATGCCATTTCTTCTGCACAAGACTTCATAGCCTGTGTTACTAATCTGACTCCAGAAAATGTATCTGCAATTGAGCTTCTTGATATCCAAAAATAATCTCTAAGGTCTTCGTTTTTTAGTTCTGGCTCAGCCTTTATCCAACGCCAGAATCTTATGGTTTTCCACTTTGCATATTCTTCAGAGATAGTATCAACAGATTCTTCTGCCTCAAGTTCAGTTAAAGGAAGAGCGATGCCGTCTGAGGATGAACTGTGCCACCTATACAGTTCCTCAAAATGGTCACTACTTATGTATTCAAGGACCATCAATTTAATAAGAATATGATCCTTCAAATGCTTCAGGCCTGCCACTTGTGCTAATTCTCTACGCAACCAAAAAGCATTTAAAAACCGCTTTATCTGCCTTGGATTTCCTTTTAAACCATCAGTTATGGCATCAGAACAGGCTTCGACTAAACGCATACTTTCAGCAATCAAATCCCGAGTCGTTTTATCACTGATTAACGAAGAGAGCTCTTTATCAAACTCAAAGGCAACATATCGCTCTTTTTCAAGAAAGCTTGCATGATGTTTTAAGACTTCCTCAAATTGTTCATTCGAAAGATATTTTTTCAAAAATAAAAGGCAAAGATATGAACGAACTTCATGGGGTGCTAATTTGGGCAATGTATATGGAACTTGAATGAGTTTTTCTAGATAATCGGTGATAAGCGAATCACCGGCCGTGGAATTCTCGCTATTAAATAACTCAGAGTAACGAATTCGAATTGCATTTTCAACGATTCTTCTGTCAGTAGCAACAACGAAAGCTGTACGCTCTACATTTAGAAACAGTTTAACTGCTTCCAGGTTTTCGATCAAACGGTCAGGGGAACAACGATCTAAATCATCGATCAAAATAATAAGAGCCTTAAGGTCTGTTTTTTTTATGAGGTTTTGGAAATCTGATCGAAAGGACTGGATAGTCTGGACTGAATCTTGAGTCGATTTGAACAAATCACCCATTTTAAAACTGGGCTTATTTTTTGCCTCAGCTGTTGTAGTGTTTTGATCCTCAGGTGAGGTATTACCTATGAGGCCTGAACCTGCAATAAAAGGTAGCGGATTGGCTGTTAAGTAAGATAAACCAGCAGAGGCACCGAACTTTAAGATTTTCATAGCATCCACCCTGCCGAGTAGGGATTTTACTTCATCACCTATTTTATCTTTAAGGTTACGATGGTTTTTAAGTTCGGTTAAAAGAGTTGTAAGAATTGCTGATTTAGCATCTTCATATCCCTCAAATATCCAACTATTAAAGTAAATCACAGCAAAGTCATCATTTTTATTAATTTCGCTTTTTAAGATTTTGAGGATGCTACTTTTTCCACCGCCCCAATCCCCAAAGACGCCCACTGTTATGGGTAAAATTTCAGGGTTCGTGACAATTGATTGAAGTAAATTTGCATGAATCGAGAAACCTAAAAGATCTTGATCTGTTTCATTATCAGCCCACATATTTTTTCTCCATTTTTTTCTCTCGAACTTCCACCCTCATAATGATTCTGGTATCGCTTCCATACCCTGGATCACTGCGGCACAGCCGCCGAGAACGGCTCGGGTGACCAGCATCTGAAAGCTGCCTGTTCATTCCGTCTATCTCTTGTACTTATGAATAGTTTTTTAATATTTTCTGCACATCTGTTAATCGCTTGTTTCTTTGTTTTTCGGTAATAAATTTTATATAGGTCGTTCTCTTTTCATTAACTGTTATTTCTTCCGATATTTGAGTCCAAGCCTCTTCAGGTAATTTCTTCGGTTTCAAGAGTTCATACATCGTTTTTGTACCTTTCTTTCTCGCCAGTATTCCGCTTTGAATAAACTTCTCAAAGTTTAAGACTGTTGATAAACCCACTTCCTTTTTTCTCAACTCTTTTAATAGGTCTTCTGCAGTAGGTAAGCTCATAATTAATCCCTTTGCTATCTTTGTTTAAAATATTCATTTTCTCTCAAAAAAATATTAATCGATTGGAATCATGATTTTTCTCTTCCCTGTTTTAGAACACTGCAAATCACCGGCTCGCCCGGTGCATTTAGCTTGTTTGAAAATAAGGGAAGAATAAAAAATCATTCCCAGATATTTCTTGCCATATCAAAAAGAAGTTTGTGTCTTTCTTCGAGTTCAGCAGGGCCGAATTCATTAATTGGACGAAACGACAATTTGTAAGTTTCAATCATTTTAGTGAAATCTAATTTTGATTTATATGCATCTTCACGCAATGTCTCGTTCCAGTACAAGGTGTTGGCGTATGTTTTTAACTTATTTAAATAAATTTCATTGTTACTTGATATGTTGTCTTTACCTTTTAACAATAAAAGACCGCCGAGACGGTTTCTTTCACGCTCGAATAACTCTTCATCATCATCGAAGTGAATTTTGTTTTCATCATTTTGTGCCAAAATATGTTCTATATGAAAACCATTAACCGCACCGGTATTAGCAACCAAATCATATAACGAGTGCTTCATATTCAGGTTTGTGTTTTTAGCTATAAATTCTTCAATTCGAGCAAAGAAATATCGTTTGAATCGCTTACTAAGCTCAATACCTGTATCTTTAAAAATACCATACGAATAAACCTTAGAATTTTGCACTCCGCGTGCATCAGAAAGTAATTGCAGTAGATATTTATTAAACACTCCCCCTATTTCATCAACAGGCTTATCTCTTATTTCAGAACTGAGTTTATAAATTGCAACATTGAAATCATTACTGTCATAACTACGTTGCAACTGAAGCAGTGAAAACAACCTGTCAACATTATAGGAAATTAATTTAATCTTTTCCGTTTCTTCGTGATCATTGAGGGTACATGCTGATAATATTAAAAGGAACTGGCTGTCCATCTCATTAAGGCGATTGTAATAAACATGCGCAAACTCATCACTTGGATTATTTGAATATATATATATTTTGCTATATAAATTAGAAAAATATTTAAATTCATTCTGCAAGAAGCCTTTAACTGCTTTAGGATTGTGGAGTAATTTGAATTCTTTATTGATTTCAGGCGTGAATATAATTCTGTGATAATCACGATCATAATTTCTAGCCTCACCTATTGTATTTGCAAAACGGGAACGCAGGTAATAAATGAAAAAATTATCAATTTCATCTTCCTTATGTTTATTGACCTTATCAACTTGTTCTTCCCATAGTTCATTTAATCTTAGATTATCAAGCTCTTCTTTATCAATTTCGCCAAGAAGTTTCCCTTTCAATATCTCGTATGATTTAAGCCTGACGCCTCTATCATTGATAACTTCAAAAACCATTGGAACATCAGTCTGCTCTACATTTAAATTAATAAGAACAAGCCTCCTAAGAAAAAAGAAAACGAAGCTTTCAAATTTATGTTTTTCAGAAATTTCTCGATCAAGGTATGAAGATATAATATTATAATTATTCACCATATTTACAGCAGTTATGCCCGAGGATGTGTCTATACTTTTCTTGTCTTCAATGTCGTCGAACAGAGCCTGCATTGTTGGTTTGTGAATCTCGTGATTCATCCAGAACTCTTTCTTAAAACCCGATTGGCCAGCGATTTTACCTGAAATCCAATCTTTTAAATCAGATTCAAATTGTTCAGCCAAATGAAGTAGTTTTATCATAATTAAAGTAAGCGTGGTAAGACGCTGTTGTCCGTCCACTACAAACCGCTTTCCTTCTACCACGTTAGTCACATAGGTGTTTAGATAATACCATGAGTATTTTTCAACAAGCTTTTCTAATTCAATTTCGTTGTCTTTATATTGCTTGTATTCAACACTAAATTTGTAAAAAATATCATCCAAAAGTCGTTTTACTGGTACATCATCCCACTTATACTGTCTTTGATAGAAATCAATGTAATATGTTGTGTTTGCGAAAACTTGATCAAGGTTTTGTTTGTCTGGAGATACATCCATCGTTTGTTTTTCCTCTCAACGCTATTATAAATTATCAACTATTAACTTTCAACATTGCCTATATAATTTGAAATAACCAACTACGCTGCTCGCGGTCCCGTACAGTGACTGATTACATTTTAGCGATTAGAGCATTATATCGGATATAAGATTGCGTCCAATAAATTTTCTTATATTTTCAGTTACCTGAGAGGGATTCCTGAATATTTGATTTTTGCACCTGGATTTTCACAACCTGCTTTTTTCAAAAGCTCGGAAAATGCTTGTCCTAAAATAAGCTGTTGGTCATTTGGCCCAATAATAATTTGTTCTAAGAATTGAGGTATTGTAGCACCATAAAAGTTTTCTCCAGGAATATCCTTTAAAGGAATTTTTGCAATATTTTGTGGGACCCCATTTACAGATAAAACTTCCATTTTAACGTTCGGCGATGCAGCCAATTTAGGATTATATATAATTCTCCACTCACGCTCTTCTTTGAAACCAGGGTGTTTTACACATAATGCATACGTTCTAAACGAATGAAACAGCATATCCATTATTTGTTTTTCACCATAGCTACTAATAAACACTGAATTTTTGTCTATATTTTTTGCGATTTTAAGCAACGCATTGGTAAATGTTTCACTATCATTATAAATCACAGGGTAGGTATATGCTTGAAAAGCATCAGAATCTCTAAAAAATGGACCTGGATTTAAAATGAGCGCAACTGAGCGGTCTCCTCCATAAGCTCTCCACATTGATAGTCTTCCGTATTTATCCTCATCGGGAGGATGTTCAGAAACACAACAAATATAGCTATCATTCTTTATATACGGTGCCCACGAATCAAAATGCTTGTAAATATTCGGGTTAGTAGTTTGCGAGTTAATTTTTTAGCAATGTTCTAAATTTTTTATCCAGGGGGTACACCCAAATATCTTTGATGGGAACACTAATTTTGCCCATGGGGCCAAGTTTTCCACGACCTTTGGTCTCTCCAACGTTGATCCAGTTGCTGGCTTTATAACACGTACCGACAAAACGGTCTTTTTGTACAAATGATTCCATCAGCACAGGTCGGATGTTATATCGTTTTTCCCAGTCATCCGGAAGGGTCCGGATCATTAAGGAAAGAATCTTCGAGGCAAGATTCTTTGACTGGATCCAGGGTAAAATCAGAAATCTGGCATTATTAACAATCAGATGTAAATTTGTCTTTCTCTGATCAGGATTCCATCCTATGAATT
Organism: Bacteroidales bacterium; assembly: GCA_027858835.1. Taxonomy (GTDB): domain Bacteria; phylum Bacteroidota; class Bacteroidia; order Bacteroidales; family ML635J-15; genus JAQIBY01. The sequence goes on from JAQIBY010000146.1 coordinate 6,443, forward strand.
GATCCCTTGGTGCTGTCTGCCATGCGGCTGCTCCAAATCCTGTTAATGCCACAATTTGTTCCCCGGCAGTGATAAAATATCGCAATTGGGCTCCGGGCAACGGAGAATGACCAAGATAATGGTATCTTTGAATGTATTCATTCCATAGAGCTGAGGTGGCTTTGGTGACAATTTGTAAATGCAGTTGTGGCAGCTGATTAACAGGGCATACCAAAGTATCCCGGGGGTCAGTTGCAGGTGTAAATAAAATTGTTCTCACAGGCTGTTTCTTCCGAGTAGATGGAGGCAGCTGTATCAATCCATCCTTGTCCATACGCAACATGGCAACACGGCACGACATATCCTTGAGTTTTCCGTCAGGTTTTAACCATTGAAATATCTGGCACACTTCAGTGGAGAGCCGTGTTCTGTTGAATCCTGGGTTGTGTTTTATCAGGGATTGAATCTGTTCAAGTTCGTCGGGAGTGAACTCCCTTCCACAGTAACGGATCACGATGTGTCAGGTGGGCGGGAAAGATTTTGTTTACGCCCCTTGTCCATTTCCCATGGAAGAAAAACAGATAGATCTTCAGGTGCCTTGCCGTGATTTTCAGCACAGGCGGTCAGGTACGCCCTTAACCAATGATTGCAATTAATTTCCCATAGACCCAAGGTTTGAAAAATAGAAAACATTATTGCTGCCAGTTCGGAACTCCACTTACTACCTGACCCATAAAAATTTTTCCGCCCTGTCACAGGGTTTCGGATGGATTTTTCTCCTGGGTTATTATCCATAGGCACTTCCGGGTGTTCGACAAATACGCTCAGGCCCTTCCAATGAGTCTTAAGACTTGTCAAAATCTTGTATTTAACTCTGGTCAGCAGATCTAAATTAAGATCATCGGGATGGTGTGATGATAGGAGATTGTCCCGTTCCTGAACGATTGCGTCCATCTTTTCAACAAGTTTCCCATGCAGTTCTTTAAATGATGCGTCTTGCCATTGAATGGGAAGTTGTTGATCAAACAGTTTACAACGCTGATTATTGATGTGATACAGCTCTCCAATTTTTTCAACCCAGCAAAGAGCCCACTCTTCCAGGGTTGGATATTTTCTGGCAGCATCCAGATAGTCTCTTCGTTAATGGGAAGCTTCCCATTAGCGTCGTAATGAGAAGTCGGCTCAAATGGGAAGTTCATGATGAAAAGCGCCTACTTTACATCTCCCAATGCGTATTAACTTCCCATTATAAAACTCCTCCTTCATAAGTTTAATAAACAAACTTAAAAAAAGGAGGGTGTTTATGAAATCACAAATTGTTCAATACAAAAGTACTTCGCATTTAATCGAAAACGTAAAGGAAGAATTGTTTAAAGTTGGGTATAAACCAGGAAGTGTTCAAGTTTATCAGAGGTACTGGAATGCATTACTGAAGTATGAAGCCAACAATGGT
>JAQIBY010000168.1 GCA_027858835.1 Bacteroidales bacterium
AAATGCAGAATATACTAGGGCTTTTGGCGGGATATTTGATGCGAAGCTCTCAAATATCGTGACAAAATTCAGCGAGTCAGCTTCCACCGTCTGCTCTTTGAAGCCCAGGCTGAGTCCACCTTATCAATTTCGCAGTTTTACAAAATTGCTTTTCGAATGCGGACAAGTTTTTCCAAAAGTCCTTCTAATTCATCCAAGGGAAGCATATTTGCACCATCTGATTTTGCATTGGCAGGATCAGGATGCGTTTCTAGAAAGATAGCATCTGCACCAGCGGCAATTCCAGCTTTTGCAATGGTTTCTATCATTTGTGGTTGTCCGCCGGTAAGCCCTGAGCTTTGATTCGGCTCTTGCAAGCTATGCGTAACATCCAATACGACAGGAACACCCATTGCCTGCATTTTTGGAATTCCCCGAAAATCCACAAGCAAGTCCTGATATCCGTAACTTACACCACGCTCTGTCAGCCAAATTTTCTGATTTCCTGATTCTCTCACCTTATTTACGGCATGAATCATTGCTTCAGGACTCAAAAATTGTCCTTTTTTAATGTTGATAATTTTCCCGGTTTTAGCTGCTGCTACCAATAAATCCGTTTGGCGACAAAGAAATGCAGGGATTTGCAGCATATCAACATATTCTGCGGCGAGTTCAGCTTCCGATGCTTGGTGAATATCGGTAATTACCGGAATTTTTAAACTGTGTTTGATATGTCTGAGAATTTCCAAACCCTCAATATCACCAATGCCCGTAAAACTATCTAATCTGCTGCGATTGGCTTTTTTATATGAAGCTTTGAAAATAAGCGGTATTTGATGCCGATTGCAAATGAATTGTAATTGTCTCGCTATCGGCTCTGCCATTTTTTCATTTTCAATCACACAAGGACCGGCAATAAGCACAAAATTTCCGCTGTTGCCATGTTGAATGTTTTCCGGTAATATGAATTTCGCCATGATGCTTTTTGTTGTAAAAATACATAATGTTCAGATAAAACCCTTGCCAATTTTGTAAAATCCCTAAAATTTAATCGGTATTATTACTTGTCAGATGGGTCTGAAGCCTGTTCGCCTAAATCTTCTTGTAAATAATTCCCTACTTCTTTCTCCATGTGTTTTTGCTGTCCGTGAAATGCGATATAAAATACAATAATTGGGATGATCACTCCAAGGATAAAGATGGAAAGTCCGAATAAAAACTGACTGCCTCGTGATGGGAAATTTCGTAATACATGAATTGATTTTTTTCTGAGAATGACATCACAACCGGCAATTTTGTTTTTTTTGACAATTAAAACGCGTTTATTCCTCTTAACAATTTTGTAGTCAGGAAAATGCATGCTTAGTTTGTCATGAACCTCCTCTTGGCTGATAGTATCTGGGCTTATCTTGATTTTCACAATTTTCGATTTTATTTCGCTAATTTAATTGTTTTTATTTTTATGTGATTATCATTTGAGCAATAATTTCATTTGGCTTTACTTCTTTACCAGAATGTAATTTTTAAATTGTCCGAGGCTGCGTCCGAAAAGCAGATTTTGTTCTATCCAACTGATTATTCGGTATTTTAAGCGATCGTGTTTCATTTTATCTCGGTTCGGATTAATTTCTTTGCAGGAATAATTCAAATCTTCTGCCCAATCAAATGCTGCAATTCGTGTTTTCATCACTTCCGGATGGCTTCCTTTAAATTTAGCGGCACGACAGATTGGTCCATAATCATACATGTCCGGTTTTCCGTTGTACATTCCGCTGACTTTATTGCTACCTTTGTGTATGGTGTCCAGTGATTTCTTTTTGCTCTGCATTAGGCGTGGCGGACGAACCCATCCGTAATGATAAACTGCTGCATTGGCTTTTGCCACTTTTAATTTATAGGTTCCGGCTTGCTGACGGTAGTTTTTTCCATCAAAACCAGGAATGCGTCGAAAACTTTGAGCCGATTCCCATGAATGAATCTCTGGATCATTACGCACAATGCGGATTTCGTTTTTGTACCATCCGTGGGCAACTTGTTTGTGATTATAATCGCCCCAAAAGTGGACATAGGAGAACAATAATCCCTCTACGGACTTGTCGTCTAGGTAAGTTTTACAAGCTGCTTTAATATTTTCAAGATATTTTTCATGAATAACTTCATCTGCCTGAAGATAAAACAGCCAATCTCCTGTACAGTGCGATTTTGCAATGTCAGTTTGATGCGCATTTTCTGTTCCGTTCTGATATTTCTCCAAATCCCAAACGGTATGGATGATTTTAATTTTGTCTGAATTTAGGGAGTTTATTTGGCTTTCAGTATCATCATCCTCATCACAATCACCGAGCGCAACGACAAACTCGTCAACAATTGGCAAAATCGATGCAATGGATTCTTTTATCGGGTAATACAATTTTCCCGCATTTTTCACCATAGTAAATCCTGAAATGCGCATAACTCGTTTTTTATTGATGACAAAGATACAATTTGCAAGGGCATTGGCAAAATTGGAGAATGTGATTGTCGAAATATCTTCATATAAATTTGCGTCAAAATCAAATATAGAATATTTCAATTTATTATGTATCTTTGAAGACAAGCCAAATTGATATGCAGTTTCTGAAAGTGATTAAAGGGTTAAGGCGATTTTTCCCGAGCGTATTTCTTGTGATTGGACTTTTATGTTCATCATATTCAATGGCTAGGAGTCAAACGGAATATCCTGTTTATGATTCTGCTCAAAATTATTTGAATCGATTAATGCCTGACGCTGCACTAGAGTTATTATTAGGAATTGCCGATACAGTTGATTTGTCATCGGATATTGGTGTAAAAACACAAATTGCAATGGCAGAGGCATATCGGTCAAAACGGGAATATGAAAAGGGCTTTACAACATTATATGAGGTGTTGGATGAAAATGCGATTTCAGATTACAATAAGGCACATGCATTTAATCGCCTGGCAGCTTTGTATGATGAGTCGAATCCTAAAGCAGAGAATTATTTTGACTCTGTTATGAAATATTCACAAAACTGTATTGATATTGCTAAACAGGAAGGCTTTTATGACCTTTTGGCAAGTTCAAATAATGAAATTGGATTTGTGTTTAATCAACAACATAGATTTCCACTGGCCGAGCAGCATTTTAAGAAAGCATTGGATTTGTATTTGGAACATGGGTTTAATCAACATGCTGTTGGGGTTGCAATTAATTTAGCAGGAAATTATATAGGACGTGAAATGTACAATGAAGCGAATGCGACGGTTGATTCTGCATTTAATTTTGTCCCAAAAGAAGGAAATGAAAATTTGTGGATGCGATTATACCTTCAACGTGCTAAAATTAAAGAGTTTTCCGGTAATTGGCAAGTTGCATATCAAGCCTTATCAAGTGCAAGAATTCTGCAAAAGCAATATTACAATAATAAGCTTGACGAAACCATTGTAGAAATGTCTGCAAAATACGAGCTTGATAAACAAGCATCAAAACTTACAGAAGAAAAACGAAAATCGAAAGCTCGACAACGAGAAGTTGTGATGCTTTTGATTATTCTAATTATTGCAAGCATACTTTTTACTTTATCATACCGAAGTTTTAAATTGAAACTAAAGAATGAAGCCCAAAAAGATGCTTTGGAACGTCTTGAGAAAAAGCGACTCGAAGAACATCTTAAATATAAACACAAGGAGGTTTCCGATGCAATCGCAAATGCCGTTGCATATAACCAGGTGATGAGTGAGGTGAAATTGGCAATATCACATAATGATCCTAAAGAGGCTTTGAATATTATGAACGCGAATATTAATACGCAAAAAAACTGGCAGGCTTTTCTTTTAAATTTTAGTCAAATGCATCCCGATTTCTTCTCAAAATTGGAATTAAAACACCCGGATTTGACTGAAACTGAACAAAAGCTTTCTGCTATGCTCTTAATGGAACTAAAATCAAAAGAAATTGCAGGGGTTTTAAATATTGCTTTGAGTTCTGTGAGCAAGGGGAGAAATAGATTAAGAAAAAAAATAAAACTTGATGCAAGTAAAGAACTGAACGATTATTTTAATCGATTTGCGTAGTTGTCATACAGATTGTCATACTCTTTTCTGTCGGAGATTGTCAGTTTTTCGTAATTTTAAAAATTAATTTTAACTAAACCATATTGCCATGAAATTACTTCGCCTACTTTTTTTAATCGCATTAGTTAGTTTGTTAACAACTAAGGGTTTTGCTCAAAGCTGCATTAGTGAGAGTTCTACACATTCTGCCTGGTCTCACATTCCGTATTTTAATGGGAGTTCGGCTTATTTATATATGGATAAAACCAGTGGGGACTATTCTGAGTACTTTGACTCTGACTTTTCTTTTGATATGTGGATAAAACCCACTTGGTCACAAAGTTCAGATCGTGATTATTATCTGTTCACGGCAGGAAGTTTCCAATGGAATACTTCTTTCGACTATCAATATGCGGGATTGGAGGTATCTCTAATCAAAAACTCCGGAAACTGGAAAATTCGAGTTGTTAATAGCACAGGGTATTGGCCTGGGGTAACTGTTTTCAATATTGGGGATGATGAATTATTTAGTCAATGGAATCATGTTGCTTTTACATACGATGCCAATAGTCATGCCTTGGTGTTTTATTATAATGGGAGCCAAATTGGCAGCTATAACTTTCCCTATCCTTTGGGTATTCAGCATGAGGATAAGGGGTTCAGAATTGGAGATGCTCGAAGTAATTTTGGATCCTATTACAATCAACATTTTAAGGGTTATGTTACCGGTTTTCGCTTGTGGAATAGTTCCTTATCAAGTGCTGAGATATCATACATTTGGGACAGAACCTTTCATCAAGAGGAAACTTTTACTTCCTCAAAGCAATATCTTTATGATAAGATGTTGGGAAATATGTACGCAAGTTCATCAAATATATATTCCTTAACATCAGGATTTCCAATTTGGGAACCCGGGATTTCGCGTTCAACTTCAGTGAGAAATCCAGCCTGTCCTCCTAAAATATACAATCTTACAATTAATGATGATTTTTGTGATGAAATAAAGCTTGATTGGGAGGTAGGGACAGTTTCTGCTACCAATTACATATATCGCCGCGAAGGTTCATCTGGTTCATGGGGGTTGATTTGCCGTACAAATAGTAGTTATTATAACGATTACAATGTTGAGAGAGGGGTAGAATATGATTACAAAGTTGTAAGTGCCTGGAGAGTTGATGCCAATACTTCACACGGCAGCAATACGCTTCGGTTTTCTCCGGATTCTGAAACAGTTAGCGGACAAGTACGTGGAATTAGTGGTCCGAATAATTTGGCAATTGAAGAAGATGTCAATACCAATTCAAATTGTAATGGTGTGGTTAAAATCAAATGGGATCCGGTAAACACAAGTACATATCCGAATTTTAGCGATTATAGTGTTGAATGTTCTATTGAAGGGGGAGCATGGCAAACACTGATTTCAGGAACCACACAAACTTCATATACTCACAATGTAAATTCAACCGATTTTGGTAAATCCATTCGCTATCGCGTGATGGCAGATGGTGATAATTGTTCGGGAGTAAGTAATGATATAACTGGTATAGCAAATGAAATTTGTACAACTGCACCAACTGCTGTTATCGCAATTGATAATAATGGGAGTATTGATTTGCAATGGACATATACACAAGTAGGAGCTCCTGCTGCACATTTTCGTGTATTTCGAAACGAGGATGGTGGCGATTATAATATGCTTGAAGAAGATATCCCGGTAGGACAAACTACTTGGACAGACCATGATGCCACAATGTGTGTTGATTATCAGTATAAAATTGAGGCTTATAATCATTGTGGAGCAAGTGGGTCCTTATCAAACAGTTCAAATACAGTGACCTTGCCGGCAATTTTTTCTGATGTATTTACTTACTTGGATGGAACCGAAATTAAGGCTGATTTTGATGCCAGTAAAGGGTATTTTAGTAATAAAATCTTGCTCGAGTGGACGGTTAATCCGAATCGACAGGGCAGCATTGATCTATTTGAGATTTATAGACGTAAACAGAGTCAGAGTTTTACTTTACTTGCCACCATTGAAAGTCCTGAAAGCACCTATTACGAAGATGATTCTAATGACCCGAATACACTTTATGAATATATGATTCATACAAAATCATCGTGTGGTGGATTGGAACAAATTTCGGATACGCTATATACAACAGGCTTTAGGTCAACAAGTGGTATTGTTAGTGGAAAAGTTAGCTTTGCAGGTGGTAATGCTGTTGAAGGTGTAGAAGTTATTGTTGAGTCTGATGAAGTTAATTTGTCACACAGTTTAAGTTTTGATGGAAATCAATGTCTCGGTGGTATGTTTCCGGCTGTTGATATTCTTCAAAATGGGCTTACCGTGGAAACATGGATTAAACCTGATGTTTTGCCCGATGGATATCTGCATGGCGTGGTTTCATTGAATTCGGGAATGATGAAACTCGGGGTGAAAAATATGAAGCCCTATGCTGAACTACTTGCTGCTCCAATGACAATTGAACCGCATGTTCCACTTATGATGTTGGAACCTGATTCCGTGTTGAATCCTAATGAATGGTATCATTTAGCATTGAGCTATAATACGCTTACCGGAGAAACTAACATGTATCTTAATGGTGAGTTTATCGCACAATCAATTGTTAACCCAATGGACCAATGGGTGCCTAATGTTGCTGATGTTGATTTAATTGTTGGCAAAGTGTATAATGAAGATTCCTATTTCAAGGGAAATATTGATGAACTGAGATTATGGCAACGGGTAAAAACTGATGAAGAAATCTTTCGGGATTATAAACGTGTTTTGACAGGAACTGAAGAAGGTATTTATGGTTATTATCGATTTGATGAAGGCTTCGGTTACAGTGCTTACGATGTTTCAAAAACAGGGACTGAGTTTAATAAAAATGATTTAGATTTAATAACTGATCCGCTGATTTTCCCAAGTTGGTCTAGTCAAATCCCATCTGCAGAACAATTGAGACCTTCTGGACTTACTGATCAAAATGGAAATTATTCTGTGCGTGGAATTGCGTATTCTGATGGAGGAAACATTTTTAGAGTAATACCGTTTAAACCACTGCATGATTTTGATCCGATGAATGTTGAATTATTCATTGGCGATAATGCACCGGTTCATAATAATGTGGATTTTATTGACCAGTCAGCATTTAATTTTTCTGGAATTGTTTATTATTCCGGAACAAATTATCCGCTTGAAGGGGCTAATATTTTTATCGATAACCAACAACAGTTTGACGCCGGTGGACATCCTGTGCAAACAAATGAAATTAGTGGAACTTTTGATATTTCTGTTCCAATTGGGCAGCACTTTATTTCCGTTAAAAAGGACGGTCATGTATTTGAACATAACGGACAATGGCCAATTCCGACAGAAACCGAGGAATATCCAAGCTTTAACTTTCAGTCTGATGTCCCTTTGCAAACCTTTTACGATTCAACAAAAGTAGTCCTTACCGGACGATTTGTGGGAGGCGATGTTGAAGGAAATAAAAAGCTGGGTTTTAACACTTCCATTAATAATATCGGACAGGGCACTATTGTCTTTAAAAATGAGATGGGAAAGGATATTAATTCTGACCCTGAAATTGATTCTCCACGTATTGAAATACAAACCGATAGTGCAAGTGGTGAATATGTGATTCAGATGATTCCGGGGGTCATTAAAATCGACTCGGTGTTTAATGCAGATTATGAAATAGATAATCTTGATCTCGGTGTGATTGATATGTCAGAAATCCCTGAATTACAAACTGTAAGTGATACCGTTTATACTGAGCATATCATAGATGAAGACACGGTAATAATGCAGGAAATCAATCATTTCAGTTATCATTATAAGCGAAATTTTATCTATTATAATGAACCGACAATTTTGTTATCTGGTGGTGATGATGAACCATTAATTGGAGAAACGGAATACATTTATAAACACCAAGATTCTGAAGACGTAGATACGATTGATCTCATTAATAACAATCCATTCGCTTACCCTGTATTTCTTATGGGGAATTCGTATCCGATACAAATCAAAGTGCAGGCAATTTATGTCAATAATGACACTGGAACACCTGCATACGATACGGTTCCGGTAGAAGGCGCTGATGTGACAATTATTAATAATTTGGAAATTAGTGAACCTGCTTATCAATTTACTACTGATTTCAATGGCATTGTTTCTGACTATAAGGGCTTTAGGGTTGGTTTGCCAAATATGAATATGAACACAGCAGATCAAACGTCATTCACCAAAACGATGACCATTACTGCACAAGCCGGCATTTTTCCTATTGCATGGAATGATGGCGATGTGTATCGTGGATATGTACTTGGTGGTGTTGATGCCGGAGGCTCAAATTACGTTACTTATGGACCGGAGATTCCCCAATTTATTTTACGTGACCCTCCAGGTGATAGAAGTTATACTATGCTCGAGCAAGGCAGCTCCTTTAGTGCAAGTCGTAATTATAGCTTCAATATGGGCGGAACCACCGATTACGATAATGTTTTGATGCGTGGAGTGAAATTTGAAGCTGGTGGTGGTCTTGCAGGACCGGTTTTTACCAGCGAAGTACAGTCAGACATTAATGCCGGAATTTCTACTACTTCATGGGTTGATGATTCAGGTGCATTCATGGAAACTTTTGAATTTAATCAAACTTATTCCACAAGTGCAGACCCCAATGGCGTTGGTAGTATGGCTGATGTTTACATTGGCAAATCTGTAAACTTGTTTTTCACCGAAACAGAGAATTTAAAAATCTATCCCAAAGATTATTGCACTAACTCCGGTTTAGATTATCTTGAAAATGAAGAATTAGGGGATTCAACTGCAGCATTTTCAATTGGGAAACGTGGTGGTTTTGCAGTAACAGACGACCCATCAAGTACTTTCTTTATTTATTCTCAAGATCACATTCTTAATTCTTTATTGCCGACATATCGTGATTTAATTTATAATCTTTTGAGCTCGGCTGATTATGATAGTCACTTGCTTTCTGAGCATCTTTTTTATGGATTTGATAATGATAATCCGGTCTTTGAGTCTGATACAATCTCAACCACCAATGATACTTTACCTAGTTACACTTATCTTGGTGATGATATTGACTCTGTTGCAATGTTAAATCAACAAATTAGTTTGTGGTTGCAGACTATCGCTTTTAATGAAGCAGCTAAACTTGCCGATGATATGGATATGGTCGAAAACATTTCTTTTGATGGAAATGCCGGTGCTTATACTAACGAGACCTCCATGACAACATCTTCTTTTTCAACAAAAGAATATTTTTACCGTTTTGAATTATTTGGTGGGGCAGAAACTGGTTTCTCTATTAATCAAACAGGTTTAGTTACTTATAGTCAAACCTATAAAAATGTTGATCAAACTATTTCTACGACAGATAGTGAAGAGAATAGCCTGAAGTGGAAATATGTAATTGATGATTCAAATCAAAGCGATTATTACAGCATTGATGTGATGACATACAATCAAGGAACGCTTGCTGAAGGGAAAGAATCATTTTTAAACTCGAATAATTTTGAAGATGCAGGCTACCACATGGGAAATCTTGGATTGGGAACCGGAATAGGTGCCGGAGCATCTTTTTTGATTAGTCAGGCTTTAACAAAATTAGTAAATCCACTTGCAGGACAAGCCTTCTCTATGGCCTATACATTAGGAACTGCTGCCGGATACATGTATGTAATGAATCATTATGCGGATGAAACAGAAAATAGTGATGTGTATTTTGGTTTGCAAGGTGCATCTCCAATGTTTCGCATTATGGGCGGACAATCTCGATGTCCGTATGAAGGACCGGAAACTACAATATTTTATATTGATTCAGTTTCACACGAGCCCTATCCTTTACACGTAGGAACCCAAAACCATGAGGCTCCAAAATTAGAAATTGAACCTGCAACTGTGATTAATGTCCCCGATGGCAGCCCTGCTGTTTTCGAACTGAAATTAATGAATGAGAGCCCAACAGGAGCCGATTTGACATATGAATTACAAGTCGATGAAGCGTCAAATCCTCACGGCGCAAATCTCCGCGTTGATGGACTGAGTCCAAACCGTTCTTTCTTTGTGCCCGCAGGTCAGACACTCACTAAAACACTGACCGTTGAGCGGGGAGCTTCTTCTGAAATGGAATTTAATGATCTGCAGCTAATTTTGCACTCAACTTGTCAATTTAATCCCGATGATAATTATCCAGATATCGCTGATACGGTCTCGTTTTCTGCACATTTCATTTCGGTTTGTACACAAGTCGATTTTGGAAATGTTGAAAATAATTGGATTGTGAATACTTATTATAATGATGAAATGCCAATTAATATCAGCGGATATAATATAAATCAAGAAAATTTCGAAAAGGTGTATTTCCAATATCAGCAATCCGGTGCAACTCCAAGTACCGCAATGGTTTTATATAATGATACCATAAATACAGATTGGGCTACTTATACCGGAAATAAAATTTATATCGACGGACAATATCAATTGAGTTTTGATTGGAATGTCGGAAGCTTAAATGACGGAAACTATTCGATTTTCCTAACAAGCACTTGCTCTGACGGATCTACTTATGAAACAGACCATTATAGTGGACTGATTGACAGGGTAACTCCACGGCCATTTGGCACACCACAACCTTCTGATGGAATCTTATCGTTTGGAGAAGATATTTCAATAAAGTTCAACGAAACAATAAATTCGGGTGAGCTTTATAATTTAGGACAGTATGGAACTTCAAGCTATATTTCCATACGAGGCATGAAAAACGGGACAGATTTACTTGATAATCCCTATCTCTTGCATGACGCTTCCATACATTTTGATGGGGTAGATGATTATATGAGAATAAATCATGTCAACCTTGATCATACTGATTTTACCTTTGAGTTTTGGGTGAAAAGAGATCAAACCGGAGCAGAGCCTTTAATTTGCTTAGGAGATGTTGATAATGGAGGCTTGTGGATTGGTTTTGATGCAAATAATTATTTGACAATGATTATGGATGGGCAAACAATTACATCCTCCAATACTTGCCTCCCTGAAGATGATTTTGCATTTGTGGCGATTGCCTATACTAGTGGCGATGAAAGTACAGAGTCAGGAATTACAATGCAACTGCAAAGTGGAGCGGCCGGTGATCCTGAATATACCGAGTTTGATATGTACTCCTCGCTTGAAGGAAGCATGTATTTAGCTTATAATCCAAACAACGGTTCTGCTTTTAATGGAAATATTCATGAATTTAGAATTTGGAATTATGCCCGTACCGGGATGACAAGTGGATCTGAAAAATCATTGGTTTTAACAGGCTACGAATCTGGCTTATACTCTCTCTGGCCAATGTCAGATGCTCACGGAACAATTGCTCACGATATTGCTTTCGGTAGAAATGCTGAACTGAATGCCACCTGGCAAGTTAGCCGCGACGGGAAAACAGTGCATCTGTCGGGTGATAATGTGGTAAATATCCCAATTTCATCCATGGTGATTAACGATGAAACTGACTTTACCGTGGAATTCTGGTTTAAAACTGCTATGCCGCTAGATACCGTTGCTTTAATGTCAAATGGCTATCCGATTATGTCTCCGAATCAAAATGCATGGAATGTGTTTGCTTTAGCCGATGGTAAAATAGGTATTCGTAATAATAATCAAAACATCAGCATTGATGCAGAAAATGTTTTGGATAACAACTGGCACCATTTTGCCATGAGCCTTAACCGTATAGGATATTTAAGTATTTATTTTGATGGAGAACTCGTCAAAACACATCCGGTAGCCAACTTTAGCGGTTTTTCTGCAACGAACCTAGTTTTTGGGGCTCGCTGGTATAATTCCGGGATGACTGACTATTTTGATCAGTATTTAACTGGTTATGTTGATGAAGTTCGCGTTTGGAATGCAGTTAGACGACAAACCCAAATTCAGCGCTACATGAATCACACTTTAGTGGGTAATGAAATGGGCTTAAAAGCGTATTTCCCGTTTGAGGATGTAACAATTGAGAACCCATCTATATCGAATGAAAGCCCTGAAAACTTTACGCAGGACACATCTAAAATTGCTGATAACCCTACGATCGAAATTCAGAACTATTCTTCTGAAAGTCCACACATGAAATTGCAAAAACCCGAAATCATTTTGCATCATAGCCTTGTCATTAATAATGATGAAGTCATTTTGAATTTGAATGAAGATGCCAATGAAGATGCCAATGAGGACGCCAATGAAGATGCCAATGAAATTGAAAATCAAATCGTTGATATCTCAATTAAAAATGTGAAAGACATGAATGGAAATGTCATGCCATCAACAGTCACATGGACAGCCTTTATTGACCAAAATCAAGTTATTTGGGATGTGCAGGAGCTGAATCTTGAGAAATATGTTGATGAGGAATTGATTTTGACAGTTAACGTGAGAAATCAAAGTGGTGTGAATGAATCATGGAATATCACAAACATTCCGACATGGATGGAAGTGCAGCCTTCAAGTGGCGTTTTAAATCCGCTTGAAACCGAAGAAATTGAAATCAGAATCTTACCTGAACTCAATATCGGTAATTATCAGCGCGATTTGAACCTCTCTGCATCCATGGAGTATCATGAACGATTAAATATCAAGCTGAAAGTTAAAGGGCATGCTCCCGATTGGAGTGTAAATGCTGAAGATTATTCCCAAACAGCAAGTCTTATCGGACAATTAAGCATTAGCGATGTGCTTTCAACGGATACTGATGATATTGTTGCCATTTTTGTTGATGGAGAATGTCGTGGTGTAGCACAAGCTGAGTATCTCACAAATATGGATGCATATTTATTGTTTATGAATGTGTTTGCAAACGAATCCGACGAACAGATGAGCTTTAAAGTGTATGATGCAAGTACAGGAAATATTTATTCTCATGTCACACCAAATTTGACTTTTACTGAAAACGCCGTGTATGGCAGTGTCAATGAGCCGCTTGCTATTAATGCGACTAACTATATTGAGCAAATAATTCCAGTACAAACAGGTTGGAACTGGCTGTCTTTTAATGTCTATGCAGATCATTTTAGCGATTTGAATACAGCATTTGATAATTTACTGTATGAAACCGGTGATTTTATTAAAGCTCAAAGCTTGTTTGCTCAGGTTCAAAGTAGCCAGGAATGGTTTGGCTCACTGGATTCTCTCAATCTATTTTCATCCTACAAAATGCAAATAACAAATTCTCAGGAATTTATTATGGAGGGATATCGGGTAATCCCGGATACCATTCAAATTCCGATTGTGGAAGGCTGGAACTGGATTGGATATCCGAAAACAACTCAAACATCACTGATGGAGGCTTTATCATCTTTGCAACCTGAAAACAATGATATTATCAAATCACAACATGCATTTGCTGTGTATTCTGAGTTGCAAGGTTGGATTGGTAGTTTGAATTATTTATCGCCAGGTCAGGGATATGTATTGTATTCAACCAATGTAGGAGCATTGCAGTATTCACAGTCCATGAATTTCAAACAAGCATTTGAAGATGATCAAATGCTGATGGATTTACCAAATACCGAAACAAATATGTGTATGATTATTGATGCCGAAATTAAACATCCCGAAATGTATCGAATCCATGCTTATGATAAAAATGGTGTTTGTGGATATGCAAATCCTGTAACAATGCCTGATGGAAACGTTCGCTTTTTCCTTACGGTAAATAGTAATGCTCCGGAAACGATTAATTTTGCAGCGCATGGAATGTTTGAGCAATTTGAGGCAAATGAAATCTTGAATTTCGATGCAGATGAAATACTCGGAAGTCTTGAAAATCCATTTGTACTCAGTTTTAATGAAACGATTATTCCTGATGCCCAAATTGATGTCTTCCCGAATCCGTTTGAAAAAGAATTGATGCTTAGTTTGTATCTCTATCAAGACGAATCAGTTGCTGTTGAGCTTTATAATGCAATCGGTCAGTTGGTCGGCAAAAATGAGGTTGAGCTTACAAGCGGACAGCATCAGATTGATTTAAATAAAACAAATTTAGTAAGTGACAAACTTGCTGAAGGTGTTTATACGCTGAAAATTTCTGTTAATGGAAATGAAAATCAATTTAAAATTGTTAAACAATAAAAACGATTAATTATGAAATATATAAGTGGAGTTTTAAGCATAGTTTTCCTGATTTTTATTGAATCTGTTTCAGCTCAGGAATGGTCAGTAAATCCTGCTGATTTTGAGTTCTCTATGAATCTTACCGGAAAAGTCATCCTGGATGATGGTTTGATTAATGATGAAAATGCGACAATCGGAGCTTTTGTTGGAGATGATTGTGTCGGGCTAACTCAGCCAACAGAACAAACCGGAAGTTTCGAATTGTTTCTGTTGACAGTTTACAGTAATAATGCATCTGGTGACATGATTCAGTTTAAATTGTTAAAATCAGACAGCCAGGAGCTTAGTTTGGAGAATGAAATTTTGTTTCAATCAAATGCAATTATCGGTTCTGCTGATATGCCTTTTGTTTGGATGGAAACAGCGACATATTCATCAACTGATTTTCTTTCATTTTCACATCCACAACAAACCAGTGATGCTGATATTAATCCGGTGACACATGAAATTAGCCTCATTGTTGATTATCAGATTGATATTAGCGATTTTACACCAGAGTTTGAATTGTCTCCGGGAGCGAAAGCTTATATGAATGATGTTTTGCAGATTTCCGGAGAAACTAGTTTGAACTTTTCCGGTATGATTACTTACCGTGTTGAGGGTGTAGATGGTAGTTCTGAAGACTGGATAGTCTCTGTAGAATTGGATGAAAGTGCTGTCGATTTAATTGAAACAATCGGAATTTCTGTTTTTCCAAATCCGGCAACGGAATATGTGAAAATTCAAATCCCGGAGCATATTTCACTTGCTGAAATTTCTGTAATTGATATGAACAGCAAAACGCTCATGAAATTTGAAAGTATTGATTCCGACAACTTGTTAATTCCATTAAATCAGCTTCCAACCGGGCTATATGTTGTGCAATTTAGATTGCATGACAAACGTGCATATTATTATCGCTTAGTAAAGCAGTGATGAAAGCATGATGCTTATATGAAATACAGAGCGAGCGTGAGTTCGGCTGACGGACGAACTCACGCTCTAAACTGTACTCTGTAGGTAGCTGATTGATGCACTGAGGCACTTGAAGTTAGCCGCATCGCAGTTTCTGCAAAACGGTTCAAGTGATTAGTCTTATAGCTAATTGATGCTTTTGTCAAACTTTGAAAAATCAAATCAACCAACCCATTCCAAATCCAAACCCACCGCTACAAAGAAAAAGTCTCCAATAATTATCATTACCGGGTTTTTGATACCGATACCCAAGCGATAAAATTGGCATTATTTCAAAATCAGAGGCGAAATCTGGATATTCGGTCATTGAATAAACGAGAAATGGAGTATATGAAACTCCGATTTTCAACTCGGGATGATGTTGATTGCGTCCGAGAAAAATGCCAAAAGCACTATGCACGCCGGTAGAAGCATATTCCACAATCTCATAAAAAAACAAAAGTACCACCCACATTTATACCATAATTTGCCCAATCACGATGCCAAGTAGCATTATACGAAACATTAAAAGCGCTTGCCAATAGCAATGTTGACGCGCTAAAAGACAGATCCTGACTTGATTTTTGCCAGACAATTTCATCCTGTTTCTGGCCGAAAGACTGCAAATACAAAGAAATTATGAAAACAATAATAATCGTTTTTTTCATTCTTATCGGACAACAATATTATGTAAAAATAAGCAAAATCGGTATAATGCCGATGTAGAATCAAAGCTGATACAAGAAATAAAATGAATTGTTTCGGCAATCCGAAAGCTTTTGGATTGATGTTTAATCGGTATTATTGGTAGTTCCCTAAAAAAGCCCCTAATCTGAAAACAAATTAGAGGCTCTATGTTGTATTGGTTTTAGGTTTATTGCACCCTCATTAGAGTAATTCTGTAATTCTGTCCTTTCATTGTCACATCATCCGGATAATACAAATAAATATATGTGCTTAATGACACATAAATATTTCCCTCAACACCACTAATTGAGTATCCTAACGACTTGTAACCATGAACTGTTTCAGATCTTTGTATCTCAACTGAAAGTACACGAGTATTTTCTTTTGTGTACCCAGCAGGCCAAGCTATACTCAGCCATGAATTGGCAGTGCTAGTAGTATCAGTTAACTCAATAATATCACCAATCTCAATACCGGTAGCACCAACCTTCATTCCGCCTTCAACATGCAATTGAGCATCAGGATTACTGGTACCAATACCAACTTTATCATCGCTTGTAATGGTAATTGACTCTTCGCCCTCACTCGGTCCATAAGTACTGGAAATTTTCAATTTATTTGCATCAGACTGATCAATACCGATACTAAATGTATTATCGAATCCCGCTATATCTAATCCGATTGCTGCATCACCGGTGCCATTTTGTTGAATATACACTTGTGAATTATCATAAGCATCATCTCTAACAATGTGTAACTGAGCAGAAGCTTCTTCTGCCATACCAATGACAACTTCATCTTGTAAAGCAAAGGCTGTATTTTCAATTAGCCCCCATTGTACATTTTCAGCAAAAACAGCAGTTTCTGCATACATTGCATAAGGTACAGTTAACAATTCTGAAGTTCCCATTTCAGTACCATTTACACTTAAACGAATGAAGTACTTGTTTCCACTCCAGTCAATTGCATCCAAATCAGAACCATTACCAATAATAATATTAAGCAAGCCCTGGGCATTTGTACTAAGTGATTCTTCCTGTGTGTAAACCACAATACCATCCACAGTCGCTTCAAGAATTTCAATGCTGATATCAACCGCTTCATCTGCCAGAATCACGCCACTTGCATCGCGCAATACCGCTTGATAATTAAAAGCAGCCGGCGGAACGAGTCCGTCTCTGTTTGATTTTTCCTGAGCACTGAGTTGAAATCCTGCAAACAGGAATAAACCAACAAGTAAAATTGAGATTGTCTTTTTCATAATTTTATGATTTCTACATTAATTAATTTGTTTATTGTTTACTGATTTTCGATGTAACCTGCAGCTCATCATCTGCAAAAATTCGAAGCATATAAATACCTGCCGGCCATGATGAAACCTGAATTTCAGAACTTGTCTCTGTTAGTTGCGATTCCCAAATCACCTGTCCATTCACTGATATCACTTGAAGTGTTACATCTTGAAAATCATTTACAGGAAACTCAAAGGTCACGTAATCTACAGCAGGGTTCGGATATAATTGAAACTCAATTTCCTGAAGATTTTCGATTTCGGTAAAAACCATCAGTCCTTGCTGAAAACCTTGCGTGAGCATATAATCATCACCTTCAAAGGTTCCAATAACTGGCTCTCCAATACTCACATCTGCCTGCAAGCTTCCATTGGCATAGCTTCCCCCTCCAGTACTGACCAACGCTCTGTCTAAGGATTGCGCATAGATTAAATTTGCAATCACAATGAATAATACAATAAAAAGTCCTTTTTTCATATAATTTTATTTTTCTCAAAGCTCAGGATTTAAAATCAAAAACTTACTAAAAACTTGTAAGTCGAGGGTTTATCCTTGTGAAACAATCGCTTTTTTATGTAAAGCAATTTTATCTACGTCACAAAAAAATCATTACTTTCGCCAGCCAAATGTTTACAGCAATAAAAACATACCTACCCTACTACCGGCGACTCGGCAAATTAGCGGTTCCGCTCGTGCTTACGCAGTCGGGTCAAATGCTGATGCAATTAATTGATATTGCCATGGTTGGACATGTCGGGACTGCGGAACTGGCTGCCAGCTCATTTGCAAACAGCATTTTTCTACTGGTCATTGTGTTGGGCACCGGCATTAGCATAGGAATTACGCCTATTTTGGGGCAGGCTTTTGGTGAAAAACGACCCGTACTTGCTGCCGCAGTAATAAAAAACAGCATGGTGTTATCTGTTGCGGTAATTGCAAGCATATTTTTCTTGTCTTGGGCCTTAAGTTGGTTTATGCCCAATATGGGGCAAGCACAAGACGTGAGTTCGCTTGCGATTCCATATTACAGATTGCTAAGTTGGTCATTAATTCCGATGTTGATATTTTTAGTGTTCAAACAAATCGGAGAAGGACTCGGAAATACCATGTACGCAATGATATCCACGTTGGTTTCCCTGTTTTTCAATGTGTTTTTAAATTATCTATTAATTTTCGGACATTTGGGATTCCCGGCTTTAGGATTACAAGGCGCAGGTTATGCCACCTTAATATCTCGTACAATTTTAGTCATTATGCTTGTCCCGCTTTTATTGCGATCATCAAAATACAAAGCAATTTACCGACAAATTTCAAGAGTAAAACTGAGCACTCAGCGCATGAAACAAATCTTCAGCACCGGCTTACCAATTGCACTGCAAATGCTTATTGAAGTTTCTTTATTTGCATTCGGCAGCATCATGATTGGATGGATTGGAGAAATAGAACTCGCTGCACATCAAGTTGCCAACGGATTAATCGGATTTACTTTCATGATGGCCAGCTCATTGGGCATGGCATCCACAATACGAATCAGCATTCAATACGGGAACAAAAATTTCCATGAGATGAAAATGGCAGCAAAAGCATCAAAGCATCTTGTTTTGTTATTCATGGGGATTTGTTCAGCACTTTATATCAGCCTAAGCAATGAACTCCCAAAATTGTTTTCAGATGATCCGTTGGTTTGGAAACAGGCCTCGTCACTTCTAATTATTGCCGGAGTTTTCCAGTTAGTTGACGGGTTACAGGTAGTTTTTTTGGGGGTTTTACGTGGCATTGCCGATGTAAAACGTCCATTTTGGATTGCAGCTGTCAGTTATATGGTAATCGGATTGCCTGTAAGTTATATTTTTGCATTTGTACTTGATTTTGGACCAGAGGGCATTTGGTTAGGATTTGTAGCGGGCTTAAGTGTTGCTGCTTTATCATTTCATTTACGAATTCGAAAACAATTCAACCCGCTATCCAGAAAAATAAAACAGTAAAACAGGCATGAAAAAACCGGACTTTCATTTTCAGAAAATCCGGCATATAATTTAATGTGATATTTCAAATATTATTTTTTAACCTCTCTCACTGAATCAATTACGGTACCATCAACCCATTTAATAACTGCAATTACTTTATCAGTAAACTCAGGTTTTTTGGGGATACCGCAAATCTTATCGGCTTCAGCTTTCAAATCCTCAATGCTGACAATTGGCAAATCAGAAGCTTTCAATTTCTCAATTAAATCGGTCCGTTTTGGATTAATTGCAATACCACGTTCAGTAATAATTACATCAATAAGCTCACCCGGGCCGGTAATTGTAGTTACTTCATCAACAATCACAGGAATTCTATCACGAAATAAAGGCAATGGCAGAACCACTGTTTTTCCGAAAAGGCAATTTTGCCAACCACCGATTCCATGCAACAAATATCCATCTGAATGGGTAACTACATTGGCGTTAAAATTCACATCGACCTCGGTTGCACCAAGGATTACGACATCCAACATACTGGCAAAATTCCCTTTTCCATGGTAATTATAACTGGTAAATGGGCTGGTATTGACATGATTGGGATAATCGCGCATAGAGCGGACACCTTCAAGGTCAAATGTTTGTCCATCGAGGATATAATCAGTAAGCCCCTCTTCGAGCATTTTAACCAAATATTTGTTGGATCCGGCCCTTACAAAGCGGGCTTTAATTTTTCGTTCACGCAATTTATTGGCAAAGAATTCTCCAACAGCAAGCGAGGTTCCACCGGCACCCGATTGAAATGAAAATCCGTCCTGAATAATGCCGGCCTGATCACAAAATTCGGCAGTAAGTTCAGCAATACGCAAACGATCGGGGCTTTTTGTAATTCGGGTTGTTCCGGAAATAATTTTTTCAGGAATCCCAATTTTATCAACTTCAACGGTATAATCCACATAATTTCCATGAATTTGCCATGGAATGCAAGGGAATGGCACAATATTATCTGTCGCAACTATCACTCTGTCAGCAAATTGAGAATCAGCAAGTGCAAATCCCAACAAACCACAGGCCGCATCGCCATGTACACCATTTGCGTTTCCAAATGCATCTGCGGCCGGGGCAGCAATGACAGCAATATCAATATGTACTTCTCCATCTTGCACAGCTTGATAACGTCCGCCATGTGAGCGCAAAACGCCAACACCCTTCATGTTTCCTTCTGAAGCAAAGCGTCCTAATGCACCATTCATACTACCTTCAATGCGATTAATCACTCCACTTTCAAGATGTTTAATCATTGGTTCGTGACAAGGAAAAGATGCGGAAGGAAACCAACGTAAATCCTTTACTCCCAATTCAGATGCAATATCAAAAATCTGATTTGCAATCAAGTCCCCGTTTCTAAAATGGTGATGCGTAGAAATTGTCATTCCATCTTTTAAACCTGATTTAACAAGTGCCTCTTTTAGCGACGCAACACGCTTGTCACCACTTTCAGGATAATCAGCACAAGTTGCTATCGGAGGTGCATATTTTCTACCTTCCGGACGATGTTTTCCTACGCCTTTATAAGGGATTTGTTTTTCACCGTTTATAGATTCTGGAACCATTCGTCCCAATGCATTTTTTATCATTTTAGTTGACATAATCTTTCCTCCAGTCTTTTGAAATCAGGTTAAACTTCATGGCAAGGTCGATCGTTTTTATTGCGCGTTTTACCACAGGTGGATCAATCATTTTGCTTCCCAGTGCAACAACTCCCAAACCTCTTTCTTCTGCTTTATGAAAAGCATCGGCAATTTTGCAAGCTTTATCAATTTCTGTTTCTGTCGGTTTAAAACAATCCTGAATCACAGCAATTTGTCGTGGATGAATACAGCCAAGTCCTTCAAAACCCATTTGTTTTGAAACCATCACTGTATTTCTAAGTCCTTCTTCGTCCTCAACATCTGAAAACACTGAGTCAATTGGCTGAATACGAGCCGCTTTTGCTGCATTTACCAAACGATAACGTGCCCATTCGGATTCTTTTCCTTCACGTGTACGTTGTGTTCCCAAATCAGCAGTATAATCCTCTAACCCAATTGCAAGGGAGACCACATTTTCACTTGATGAAGCAATTTCATATGCATTTTCCACGCCAAGTGCCGACTCAATGATTGGCATCAGATACACCGGATGCTCAGGTTTTAATGCGTCTATCGCTTTCTCAAGCTTGTGAATATAGGCAGCTGTTTCGCATTTCGGGATTAGAATTAGGTTAACATTATGAGGGATAATAAATTGTAAGTCTTCAATTCCCATATCGCCCTGATTGATACGAACCATCCGCTCTGCGCCATAAAAACTCAAAGCCCTCAGTGTATTACGAACCATATATCGTGCTTCTTCTTTTCTGGCAGGAGCAACAGAATCTTCCAAATCGAGAATTACTCCATCCGGAGAATGCAATCCGGCATTTAGCATCATACTCGGCGTATTTCCGGGCAAATAAAGTCTGGTAAAACGAAACCTATCTTTGGTTGTAGTGTATTGATTTTCCGGCAGAAACTCCGGCAAATATTCCTTATCAGTATCAATAAGCTGTTTGATTGCTGCCTCAACACGCGCTGCAAGAATATAATCCAACGCACCGGCATCCACTAAATCAATGCGGGCATTTTGGATTCCAAAATAATCAAGCATATCAAACACAAGCGCTTGAATTTTATCTCCATACAAGGCTTTCACTTTGCTTTTTAGTTGAAACTGAATTCCACCAGACTTCAGTATTTCAAGCTCTATCCTACAATCAGACCGAACTCTAGAACCTTCGTTTCCGGCAATTGCAATTTGTTTTGTCATAGCATTCTATTCCATTGATTCCCCACAAAGATATAAAAAGAGATATCGAAAACTTAGATTTCTTTTAAAATTCATTTTGTGCTGTGCAACACAGAAAGAAAAAATGAAACAGGTATCAGCTTCTCTGTCGGGATACTTCGTACATTGCGACACCGGCAGCGACAGAAACATTCAGTGACGCAATTTTCCCGGTCATGGGGATTTTGGCAAGATGATCGGCTCGTTTTAAAATTTGATTTGAAATACCGGTTTCTTCGGAGCCCATTATTAGTGCGATTGGTGTTGTAAAATCCTGAGCAAACACAGACTCTTCGGCTTTTTCAGTAATGCCAACCACTTTGAGCCCTGACATTTGTAAAAATTTAACCACTCCGGATAAAATTCCGGCTTTGCAAATTGGAAGACGTGTCAACGCTCCACCGGATGTTTTCATTGCGTCAGAATTTACGCGTGCGGCACCTTTATCTGGAATTACAATGGCATCAACGCCAACACATTCAGCGGTTCTGACAATGGCTCCAAAATTTCGCACATCCGTTAGCCCGTCAAGCAGCATAATAAATGGCGTCTTCCCCTGCTCAAATAAAATGGGCAAAAGATTTTCAATTTTATGAAATTCAATGGGCGACATTAATGCAATAACACCCTGATGATTTTTTCGGGTAATGCGATTAATCTTTTCTAAAGGAACCGCTTGAACTTGAACATCTTGTTCTCTGGCTAGCTTTCTGATTTCTGCCGTAACATCAGCTTTTAACTCTCGGTTAATCTGAATTTTATCTATGGGTTGTTGGGCTCTTAATGCTTCAATCACAGCATGAATTCCAAAAATTGTATCTTTCATAATCTTATCGAATTGAGTAAGCCTGACCATTACGCCAGGTCATAATCGCCTGATTCCAGGCTTGTTTAAATCGTTCATTCCGCACTAATCGGAATTCATTTTCTGAAAGTGAATTTTCATCCCGTTCAAAGCGAAAAATTAAGGAGGCATTCATGTCACTTTCTGCATAAAGCCATTCTTCTTGGTTGTAGTTTTTATAAATACTTTTCGGCACACCAAAGAGAACATATATCATTCCGCGATCCGTTTTCCATCCTTCCTTTGTTGTTGTAAAAAATTGATTTGCCAATTGCACCCGATTATAATAAATTCGTATCAACTCTCTGGATTTTACAACCGAGCCGCCAAGTTTGAGCCAATACTCATCAATTGCATATTTTAAACTATCTGAATTTTGAATAATCCGATATTGAGATGAATTTGTTATGTACTGTAATGGCGGGAGCATAGCCTCCGGAGTACGGATATAAGGGAAGTGTTCATCCGCTACCAGAAGATTAAACCCGGTAAGCTCACCAATTGTGTCTGCAACAATTTTATAAAATCCGAGCCGATCAAAATTAATAGTATCATTGAATTTTAACAGGCTGTCAACAGTAAATTCGGGGTTAAAATCCGGAATGTTTCGCTGAGAATAAGCGGGCAAAGGCATGCTGCTATCATTTTCAAACCGAAGCAGCATTAAAGGCTTTGTTCGGAAATATTCTGAACTAATTCTGACATCAGATCCTTTCCGGATAAAATGATGAAATACAGGCTTTTGATTAGGGAATAGATATTCCGGGAAAAAGTATTCAGCAGGCTGTTTATCTGATTTGTTGATATCAATTAACAAGCGTTTCCATGATTTTTTCACATCATCGACAAAAAGCACCGAAGCGTAATAGTCTTTCCCGGCTGGCAGATAAAACGGCACATAAGTAATAAAATCAGAATTTGTTTTCTTAGAAACACGATATTGAAAACTGGCAGAATCGACAATTTCTTTCGTTTCAGCATCTCGAATAGCATACCTCAATAGTAAATAAGCTTCATCACTTAATGAACCGTCAGCTTTTGTTACCGACATCATGTTTTGTGGATTCACCCGAAAAAACAGAAAACTGCTATCTTTTGACATGTGCCGAAAACATGCATCCGGGCGAATATTTGAGCTGGCGGGATCATAGAGGCTAACATAATTTGTGTTGTTTTGTTTTGGCAGATTTTGTACAGGCATACAAGCCCAAAGCAAGGTGCCAAGAACAAAAGCAAAACCAAATTTTATGTAACTAGTCCTCTTCATCATAGCCAAACATATCATTCATTTCTTTTAGGAAACGTCTCAAATAAGTTTTTGAACCCAGTGAATAGCGGTATGATGGCAAATCTCCGTCTGCATCGATTAAACGATCACCCGGTTTTGATTCATAAACTTCTTCGTTAAAAGTAGTATTTGAAGATATCGCCGCCATATTTCCGGCAGTAAAACGGAAGTAATACCATGTTTCGGAATCTAGCTCGAAATACATGTTAAAGCTATCGCCGCGACGGTTTTTCTCAACGGAAATAAAACTAAACACATTTCGATTTACCGGCACACCACCCATAGCTGAAACTCCAACTGGCCCCTCATGAATGTAGGATGAATTTTCTTTATAAAATGTCATATTCACATCGGTAAGGATAAACAAATCTTCCATTTGTTTCGGAGCTTTATCCATATTTCCCATGCTCATTTCCGTAAACCATTTTTCGGCATCTTCTTGCCCAAGGTATTCGAGAATTGCATATTCATAAACATCACTACCTAAGTCAGTTCCCGTAAGGCCGGGTGCTTTATTAATGTCTTCTGCAAAAATCCGTAAAGCCTTTTTATTGAAATGGAAATCCATGAGCATAACTAAATCCATTCGGGTTGTATCATCTGCCAAATTGTGTTTAAAGTCACCAATTGGATTGGGTTTAAAACGTCCGAATTCTTCAGAGAAAGTAAAACGTCCTTGTCCATTCATAACACAATCCACACGACCAAGTCTGAGGAGGTTTCCAGGCAAGCTGCTTTCCTGTAACTTATCGCGATTGGATACTTTATAAGACATATCTTGTTCGTCAAAAATTAAGAAGCCATCAGCAGTAAATAAGGTCTTATCCGTGCGCCGCTCTTTTGGTGAGTACATTGCTGCATAAGCGGAATCACGATATATCATTAAACCGGCAGCCAATTCCCCTCCATTAATTCCCATTGGTGTAGAATCCACCGGAATTGCAACTTCCTCGGGATCAATCAGCGCTCTAAATTTCAGCCAACGAATATCCAATTGGGAACAATCGTGTTTCATCGCTGCACCTCCATCGAAAGTCAGATTTTTTTGGCTGGCAAGCAATTCAACATCGCCCTGGAAATTAAAATTCGGACTTAAACTAAACTGATCGGCTTCGCTAATTGCGCCTTCGGCAAAAGTTTGACCTGTATCATCAACCCCTACCCGATTAAAATGAATGGTTTGAATACGACCAGCCTTATCTTTATAATCATAATCTCCATATGCAGTGTAAGATTTCCGACCATAGATATTGATTGTTGATTCTTTAATCTTATGATATCTACTAGTTGTATTTGCAATGATTTCTGCATCTTGCAGTGGTCTCATGACCGCTTTTTTCTCCACGACAACTTCCCCGTCACCTGTATAAATTGTTGCATCGGCAACGCGCAAAAACTTCACTCCTTCGGCAGTAATAACATAATTTTTCAGATCATATTTTGCACTTGGAGCAACAAAATTCAGTGAATCCTGGTCGGGATGTACGGAAATAAATTTCGGTCCTTCAAGGAATAAATCCTCCCATTCCTCATCAGACATATCCTGATCATTTTTCAATTTTTCAGCAGTTTCAGCATCGCTCTTAATATCAACAAATTCATCATCCATATGCCACACGAGTTCTTTCATAAAGCCTATGTATTGATTTTTCGGGAAAGTAACATATGAGCCTTCACCGTTGGTTCTAAAATGCCCTTTTCTTTCAGGAAAATCAATATGTGCATTGACATTTACTGTAGAGAAATCAATATCTAACTGATTTTCTGTCAACAACTTAAAGCTTGCCGTATCGGAATCAATATATTCTTGTTTGTAAGTAAATTTGTTAGAATACAATTTAGAACGTTCAATATCCATCACGCCTTCTCCTTCTAGTCCTGTCGGAGTTAAAGTTAGCATTCCGGACATTGTAGATTGTTTGTCAAACATTTCAAATTGTTTTGAAATTGTTTTCGTATTAAACTGATCACGATAGGGATACCAGACAATCTCATTATCCTCCCCTTTGACTTGCGGATATTCGACAGGAGATGCCTGCGCAATCATATCCATTGAATTTGCATGAGCAAAACATGAATCCGGGAAAAACAATACCGAATCAGCAAAAGCCGTAGCATTCAGGTAATCAATTCTACCGGCACCACGTAATCCTTCATTACTCAAATCAATATGTCTTGTGTATTGACCTTTTCCTTGATAAACAGGTAGTCCGTCCTCATCTGTTACCCGATGGAAACCCATGGAATAATCAGGTCTGACAACAAGGACTTCTTGAAGATCGGGGAAAATATCTGCAGAGTAAAAGGTTCCGTCAAACTCCAGATTTCTCCTTGCATATCCTTGAAGGCTATCAATTTCGTAAGGATTAATTTTAAAGAAAAACCGATGCCGGTTATATACCCCATTAAAAATTTCCGGGGCATCATAATACACATAAGATTCTTTTTTGGACACAAAACGTGGATATTGTGGCATATCATGTCGTCCTGATTTATTGCTTGGTTCATCGATGTAGTAATCGCCTTTGATATCTTCAATGGTAGCCTGTACAATTTTCAGAATTTTTCCGCCATCCGGCATTAATTGTCCGGTTTCAACAATCATTTTCATGGAATCACATTGCTCCATTTCCACCATAAAATCGTCGTATCTGAATCGAAAATCATGCCCATAGAAGAAGAATTGTGATGCTTTCACTGTCCCTGTAAACACAAAATCTCTGTTCTTTTTCATGACAAGCTTACGATCAATCGGGTAAATCTCAACGTTCTGAGAATCAGACAAATGCACAGTTGGCACTCCCAAAATCTCCAAATCGTAATTTAACAGACTCAAGCTTGCATTTGGCGTAGTGCCTTTTGTCGAGGAATTAAACTGAATCACGTCATAATCAACCACCCGGCGCATGGCATCAAGGTATTTATACATTTCAGGCTTAATTACCACCACTTCAGTGCCTGTATCATACTGCAAAAACCCCATGTAAGCTAATCTGAGTAAAAATTTCTTCACCTGAAATGGTGAATATCCGATATACTGTGCAAAATCCATTACGGTAAATTCAGGCGAACCATACCAGCCGACAAAATCCTCCAATCGTCTGAACGGGTGAATTTCATCCTGCACTTGAATTTGTCGGTATCTGTCTTCAGAGAAATAATCTGCCGATTCAAAAAATGCTTCATTCACTCCGGACATTGATTTCAGCATTCCAAAATGAATTTTATATTTTTCAATATTCCATTGCAACCAGGTAAAATCCATATGCATTGCATGGTAAGAATTTGTGAAATATACTTTTGACATTCCTTCACCTGTTCGCTGTAAATCCAATGTCTTATCCACAAAAGTGTAACGCAGAATTAGATTCGGATGATAAATTGAATCGGCACTAAGATGAATTGTTATCTCGGTATCGTTTGAAAAAATTTGTTTGGGATCGATTACGAAAGCCTCACTGCGAGCAACGAGTTTTACGCTGTCATTCTTTGCAATTGTAATTTTCGCCTTTTCATCGCGCTGTCCGGCACCAATAAACCGTTGTCCACGCATAGAAAAACCTCCTTCATAATCTATTCCCTCAAGCACTCCGGACAATTCGAATTTTTTTGTATAAGTTTCAAATCGAGGATAAGATGATTTTTTCGGATTATCAAGATTACTAACTTTATCTTCTAATTTTCCGAGTAAAGGCGTATCAAAATAATTCAAATTAACAAAGCGGGCTGAATCAGCTTCAAACTCAGCTTTTGACAAATCTATGTTATATTTATTCAGTTCTGCATACACAGAATCTGGTGACAATGCAACACGTTCCCAGGTTAATTTACCAAACTGTCCTTTCCATTCTTCTTCAACTGGATAAACGGTTCCTGATGTGCCAAAAATCCGCAATTCATCATCACTATAACTAGCGACTAAATCAGTATTTGAAAAGGAAACATAAGGTCGTCCTTTTGCATAACCAAGGTCAGATGGTAATTGAGTAACTTTCCACTCCACTCGGGGAGATGACATGATGATAGAATCTTTAAGCAACAGATTAGCAATCATCTGATAATCTGTAATTGTATTTTTATTTGGTCGTCTTTTGTCCGTCAACAAATCAATTAGCCCTTGTTGCCAATTTTCATAGCGTTCAATATCCATTTCTCGACGATGAAACCAGATAATATTTTCAGCCATCAGATAATAATGAGGATAAGATACTCCACCTTTAGATGCCAGCATGTTTGCATTTTCAATGAATGCATCTTTGGTTTCAACGCTGAGTGTATCTGATTGCCAAAACATTTCAAAATCATCAGATAATGCTTTCCCGTCGCGCTCAATAAGTTTTACATCACGAAAACTACGGGAAAATTGCCGCAAAAATACTTCATGCTCGGTAGAAAATTCCTTTTGGGCAGAAAGTTTTCCGGAGGACAAAGTAATAACAAGGCATATCGCAATAAAAATAAAATTTTTTGGCATCATATAATAAGCTATTTTTAAATTGCTGATTTTACAAATTTAACCGCAATCCATTCGTTTTCCTGATTGATTGTTTCAAATTTTAGACCAGACTTCTCGTATGCAGTTTGGATTTCCGGCAAGTCATTTTCCAACAAACCTGACAAGATAAGTATTCCGCTTGGTTTTAATCCGTCAATCAGAATATTTTTTCGATCGAGCAGCGCATTTTTATTCACATTGGCCAAAATGACATCATACAAAGCATCAGTTTTCAAATCATCACCATTGCTTTGTTTCACCTGAATTGTTTTACACTGATTGATTTGAATATTTTCGTTAGCATTATTAATCGCCCATTCATCCATATCGACCGCTAATATAGACTTTGCTCCCATTTGCTCAGCAAGGATTGCCAGCACAGCAGTACCTGCGCCAAAATCCAATACGGTTTTTGCGTTAAAATCCAGATTCAACATATGCCGAATCACCAATCGTGTGGTTTGATGATGTCCGGTGCCAAAAGCCATTTTGGGGTGAATCTTAATCACATGAGGATAGAGTTTTTCAGGCTTATGAAAATCGGCATGAATTAGCACTTTGTCATCAACTTCAACAAATTTAAAATTTTCTTCCCACTTTTTATTCCAATTTTGCTCTGGGATTTCTTCCATTTCAAAAGAAATGATCATTTGTGTAAGGAATTCTGCCACATCATCGAGCTGCAGTTCTTCGGTTTTCCCATATGCAAAGAGTGAATCATTTTGTTCTTCAAAACTTTCTACTCCCATATCAGCTAATTTTGCAATAAGAATATCCGGCAAGAAATCAGGCAAACTAGAGGTTTTAATTTGGATTTTAGTGTAGGTCATAATTTAGTTTAGGTTTTAAAAGGCTTTTAGAATATCAATAAAAGATTCCACTTTAAGTGATGCACCGCCAACCAGTCCTCCGTTTATATCCGGTTGTTTGAGCAAATCTTCAGCATTATCGGGCTTCATACTTCCTCCATACAAAATTGGGATCTCCTGCGCATTCAGGTTCTCATATTTCTCTGCCACCAACTTACGAATAAAGGCATGCATTTGTTGCGCTTGTTCAGGGCTTGCCGTTTCGCCGGTTCCTATTGCCCAAACAGGCTCATAAGCGATAATAGAACGTTTTAAATCTTCAGGTGCGATGTGCAAAAATGACGTTTCAAGTTGTTCCCGAATTACCTCATTTTGCTTTCCGGCTTTCCGTTCGTCAAGGGTTTCTCCGCAACAAAAAATAGGACGCACTGCATGTTTTAAACACAAATCGACTTTGGCTTTCAGAGCTTCATTTTTTTCATTGAAAACATGGCGTCGCTCACTATGTCCAATAATGCAATAATGTGCACCAACAGATTTAATCATCGCTGCAGACACTTCGCCGGTATATGCTCCTTTTTCAAAAGCGGCACAGTTTTGCGCTGCAACAGAAACCCGTCGATAATCCATGAGTCCAGTAATTTCTGCAAGATGAGTAAAAGGGACAGCAAGAATAATTCTCACATGCGGATCGGCAGTACAACCATTTACCCATTTATCAATTGTTGACGCTAATTTCATACCTTCCTGAAGGTCGGTATTCATTTTCCAGTTTCCTGCTAATATTTTCGGTTTTAGTTCCATGTGTCTCTATCTACTATTATGCGTTTTCTTAACAAATACTGTATTAATAAAAATAATGCGGTAAATCCAAATAACAATGCTAAAATCATAGTAAGCACATAATACCTATTACCTCTTTCAACCTGTTTTTCAATGGATTGTGCCACAAGCTGCCCATCAAGAGATTCTAGTGTTGGGATATCATTCACATGCCATTTATCCAATACGGTACCTTGTTTAATTAACAATAATCCGGGATTTGAACGCACCATGGTTTTTAAGGTAATGGGATCCGTATTGAAGAAATCGTAATTCGCATCCGTTTTTTCAATGTAATCATGAATATCCGACTCAGTGGATGCAGTAAGACAGTAGAAATTTATGTCATTTGCTAAGGCATAATCATAAAGGGCATTAATCCTACTATTATTTTTCTTTGATGTCTTTGTCAAATCATGCGCTACAAGGAAAAATGAATATCCTTCGTCAGAAAGTACGATGTCGGTAATGTCCTCTGAATAATCCTCAAATGCAGGCTCTGCAATATTTGGATTCTCGTTATAATAGGTTGCATCAATAAACATCCAGCTTTCGTCAGGAAGATCAAACAAAGTAAATTCTGCGGTTTCTCCGTCTTTTTCAAAAATCAATCCGACATTTTCCGCAAGAATATGCTTGTCGCTGTGCAATTCAACAAATGTCCAATTTTCATTTGGCAATTCATCAATAAAAAACTCCTGAGTTTCACCCGCAATTTCAAAGACAAATTTAACTTCATACAAACTTGCGGGGTCAATTACCTCATGGATTACATCAGTTTCTCTGTTAACCGGAACCGTGGTAATACTAAAATCGTGAATTGGCGGCACATAACCTTCTTCTATCAGCTTGTTTTTTGTCTCTTTCCATTCCCAAGTATCTTCATCAGGGATTTCTTCCACATCAAATTCACGCGTTTCACCGGTTTCAGTATTTTCATAGATTAAGGTAGTCTCATAATCAGGGACATTGTCTATCTCTGACTCTGGAATGTTCATTCCTTCACGGATATTTTCACCAATGCGATATGGTCTAAAATCGAGTACCGGTAAATGTTTAATTGAATACACGCCAATCCAAACAGAAACTCCAGCAACAACAATTAAACTAAGCCACTGCACAGATGATGGCAAGGTTGGCTTGAATTTTCTTCGTTGTAAAAACACGATAATCGTCATAAACATAATGACCACATTTTTCCAGAAAGTAGCCCAGTTAGAAATCACAAGTGCATCTCCAAAGCAACCGCAATCATGCACGGGATTGGCAATTGCGACCCATAATGTCAGCGGTAAAAACACAGCCATAAACATTAATGTTCCCCATGCGCCGAGTTTCGGTTTCAGATTAAAAAGCAAGGAAATACCGATCATCAATTCGGCTAAAGACATAAGCAAACCGAAAGTTAAGGCCATCGGCTGCAAGAAATCGAGCCCCATCGCCAGAAAATAATCCACAAACTTGTATTGTACCCCAAGCGGATCAACGACTTTCACAAATCCAGAGAATACAAATACAATCCCTATAACAATCCGAAAAAAATTACTTATCCACTTCATAACTATCCTATTTTGCTTCAAATTTATAAATTGCTTAGTAATAACTTCATGATATATCTCAATATTATCCGAGAATCTGATTTTTTATTAAAATTGCTTTAATTCTTGAAAAAATTTCATCTGCAGAAGCCATTTCCCCCTTTTCATTTGCGCAATTAACTGCAGTAATATCGTCATGCCTTTTCATGGCAAGTTCATACACTGCACGCACTTTTTTCTGAAAACGGATATCGGATTCATGAATATCTCCTTTTCCCTGTAAATATGATCTGTCGTCGCCTTGTCGCTGATTTGAGAGCCTGGCTTCCACAAAATCCAGGGGCACTTTAAGGAAAAGATTAATATCAGGTTTCGGAATGTTGAAGTATTTATATTCAGTATTCAATATCCACTCCATTAACTCGAACTGCTCTGATTCTGTCTTAAGTTTTGCACATTGATACGCAATATTTGAATACACATATCGGTCAACCAAAACCAGCTTGTTTTCCGACTTCCATGATGCTATGGTTTTTGCGGCATCGTGTCTGTCTCCTGCAAATAGCAAAGCAACTAAGTAAGGATGCACTTCATCAATTTTACCAAGATCGCCTCTCAAGAATCTTGCGATTAAATCTCCATAAACAGGTGAAACCGTACGCGGAAAATGTAAATATTCATAAGCAATATTTTCTGTTTCCAGATATTGTCTTAGCATTTTCACCTGAGTTGACTTGCCTGAGCCGTCAAGCCCTTCGATAACCAAGAATTTCATATGATGTCAGAATTATATTAATTTTGCTACTCAACAAAGATGATGAAAAAAAATGTTTAGACAAAAACATAGTATCAACATTAACGGACAAGTTTTCACACTTGACAAAGCCCTTGTCATGGGGATATTAAACCTTACGCCCGACTCGTTTTTTGATGGTGGGAAATACTTCACTGAAACGGAAATCAAAACGCGTATTCAGCAAATGATTGCCGAAGGTGTTGATATTATTGACATTGGGGGCATGTCATCACGTCCAGGATCAGATGAAATTTCGATAGAAACAGAATGGGAGCGCTTAGAAAAAGGATTACACTGCATTCGTGAAATTGATGCAAACATTCCTATCAGCGTTGATACATATCGCAGCAAAATTGCTCGAAAATCCGTTGAAAACTTTAATGCTGGAATGATTAATGACATTTCGGGCGGAACCTTTGATCCTGAAATGCCAAATTTAGTTGCAGAACTTAATTGTCCCTACGTTTTAATGCACATGCCGCAGAAACCAAAAACCATGCAACGAGACCCTTTAGACAAAAACGCATTGAAAGCAGTCATGGATTTTTTTTATCGAAGATTATATGAATTTCAACAGGCGGGAGCTCATGACATTATAATAGATCCTGGTTTCGGCTTTGGGAAAACCGTAGAAGCAAATTACATGCTACTCAATTATCTTGAACGATTTCACATTTTTGACCGACCGCTTTTGTGTGGATTTTCCAGAAAAAGCATGATATACAAACAACTTAACACAACACCGGCAGAAAGTTTAAATGGCACAACTGTTTTAAATTCCATTGCCCTATCCAAAGGCTGTCAAATATTACGCGTTCATGATGTGAAAGCAGCAAAGGAAGCAGTTTTTTTATCAGAGTTTACTAAATCTCAAGTAAATCAAGACTGGTAACTTGATTTCTTAACGCTTTTTTTTAACTTCGCACTAATTATGACAACAGGATTTATTACAGTACGGTTTTTAGATATCGTGGATATCTTTCTAGTAGCCTTCTTACTATATCAGCTTTATATGCTGATTCGAGGAACTGTCGCAATCCGGATATTCATTGGTGTTTTTTCGATTTATTTATTCTGGCTGCTTGTTAAAGCAATGAATATGGCTCTATTAGGCTCAATTCTGGGACAGGTTATTGGTGTTGGAGTTATCGCTTTACTGATTGTTTTCCAACAAGAAATACGGCGCTTTTTATTAATGTTAGGGAATCGGAATTTTATCAACCAACACATTCCGTTCTTAAAGCTTTTTAGACCGTCCACACCGGTCAGCTCAAATGAAATTGAAAAAATTACAAATGCTTCGGAACGACTGGCAAATAATTATGAAGGCGGCTTAATTGTTATCAGCAGAGGCTCTGAATTAAAAACTTATATTTCCACAGGAGAAGCTATAAATGCAGACATTTCAGAACGCTTAATTGCCAATATTTTTTACAAAAACTCCCCTTTGCATGATGGGGCGATTATTATTGTAAACGATAAAATTAAAGCGGCAGGATGTGTACTCCCGGTATCAAACAATCCGGATATACCAAAGGATTTAGGGCTCAGACATCGTGCTGCAATCGGCATGACAGAAAATACAAATACAATTGTTATCATAATATCAGAACAAACCGGAAAAATATCCGTATCTAAAGAGGGGAAAATATATAAAATTAACAGCCAGAACAGGCTCAAACTATTTTTGACCAAAGAGGTTGGACAATGATTATTGCAATTACGGGCTCAACAGGGTTTATTGGGCGGAGAATTAAAGCACATTTTGTCAAAAAGGGGATGAAGGTCATTAGTGTCCCAAGAGATTTCCTATACGACAAACATGCGATTCTGAAACAACTTCAGGGTGTTGATATTATTATTCACCTTGCCGGATATCCGATTACTAAACGCTGGACAGCCAAAAACAAACGAAGAATTTACGAGAGTCGTGCCATTACGACTCAAAATATTGTTGAAGCCATTAATAAAATGGACAAACCGCCTTCAACATTTATCAGTACTTCAGCTGTTGGAATTTATAACAACATCCATTATCATGATGAAAGCAGTGAAGACTATGCAAGTAATTTTCTAGGAGACATTTGCCTTGCATGGGAGGCACCAATGCTCCAAATTAACCAAGAACACACCAGAACAATAATTACCAGACTAGGTGTTATTCTTGGCAGAGATGGCGGTCTTATCAAACAATTACTTCCTATTTTTAAATTTGGATTAGGTGGTAAAATCGGACATGGAGAATATGCAATGCCATTCATTCATATTCTTGACTTGATTCGATTTTATGATGAAGCCGTAAGTAATGAAGATTATCAAGGAATTTATAATCTGGTTGCACCGCATATCATCACAAATGAAGAATTCACACATGCTTTAGCAAATACACTGAATAAAAAAGCACGGTTTACGATTCCTGTTTTTGCTTTAAAATTACTTTTTGGTAAAGGAATAATGACAGTAATAAACAATCCAATTGTTATTCCTAAACAGTTACTGCAAGCAGGCTACAAGTATGAATATGATCAAATTAACGAAGCATTAGAGCAAATCATTAATGAGCAAACGTAAAATTAAGGCGTATTAGGCAACCAATCATTATAAAAATCAGTCTTATTTTTAGTAGATTTGCATGTTGATAAAACAAATAGTATGAAAATAAAAATTCTAATTGCAGCACTTTTTGCCGGTGGTATTATCTTCGGGCTTAATTCCTGTGAAGACGACAATACAAATGTCAATCGTCCACTTATGACTGCTTTAGTGGATGGTTCTACTTGGCGTTGTCCTGAACCGAATGCACGAGTTTCTGAAAATCAGATTATTGTTTATGGCACTTCTGCTGAAGGACAAACCATTCAACTTACAGTTTTTGCCGGAGAAAAAGGCGTTTATACTTTAAACGCTGCCAATATGCACGAAGGAAAACTAATCCCCAACACAAGTGCTTATGCTACAATTTATTCCACAAGCTATAATGACGGAGGCTCAGGACAGGTGAGAATTAGCTCCATAAACGAGGATGATCGCACAATTTCAGGAAGTTTTAATTTCAGAGCATATAAAGAAAGCGATGCCGGAAATAAAACCGTTACAAACGGAGAATTCACAAAAGTACCTTACAAATACATTAATACTGTTGACACAACACAAATTTATAACATGCTAACTGCAAGTATTGACGATACTGATTTTGTTGCAACAAGTGTGGTTTCAGTTCTCAGTGAAGGCATTATAGAGATTAAAGGAACCCGCAGTGATTCATTCCAAAGCATTACGCTGTTTATCCCCGAAGAACAAACGACAGGTATTTTTAATATCGACCCGATAAACGGACCAATTATGGCAAATTATCAATCATCATTAAGCCCAATGCCCGCAACTGTAGGATCTTGCACTATTGCAGAACACGACACAGAAACAAATATCATCCGGGGAACTTTCTTTTACAATGTTGACAATGATGGTGAAACCATTGAATTGCAAAATGGGTATTTTGAAGTTCAATACGTTGAAGATATCCCTTAAACTTATCGACATAGTTTTCTGACAAGTCCAACAAATACTCGTATATCAAAGTACATTGCTATATTATTAACAACACTCACTTAAAAAAATTGTTAAAAACTTTTGCAATAATTTGCATACCAATAAAGTTTGATTATTTTTGCATACTAAGCTCAACTTAAGCTTAATGGTTATAAGGAGGAAGTAAATTTAATAGTATGGCATTAAAAAAATACAGGTTTAATCCTAACACCTTAAAATACGAAGAAATAAAATCTGGATTCAAACAGGTTTTGGCAAAACTAACGCCATACGTAATTAGTCTGGTTATTTTTGCCGCAGCATTTACCTACATTTACGATAAGTATTTTGACACACCTGAAAAACAACGATTAAAAACTGAAAATGAATTTCTTTCCACCAATTTATCTCAAATAAAGCATCGCTTGGATGACTTTGATGCCCAGATGAACAAACTCGCACAACAAGACAATGAATTATATCGGGTAATTTATCAAATGGACAGCATTCCAAGTAAAGTAAGAAATTCTGGATATGGAGGAACAAATCGTTACACAAAATTAAAGGGACATCAAAGCTCAGGATTAGTAATGGATGTTGCACAACGGCTTGATAAACTAGATAAAAAATTAAATATTCAAAAATCCTCTTATTACGAGCTTTCTGAAGTTTTAAAAAATAGTGAAAACAGATTGAATGCCCTCCCGATAATTCAACCGATTCACAATAAAGAATTAACACGCATCGGCTCCTATTACGGAATGCGACTCCATCCCATTCTTCGAATTTACCGAATGCATGATGGAATTGATTTGACGGCACCTACCGGAACCCCGGTATATGCAGCAGGCGACGGTAAAGTTATCCGTGTTGACCATAATCGTTCACGTAGAGGATATGGAAATCTCGTTGTAATTGACCATGGATACGATGGCCTTGAAACTCGCTACGCCCACTTAAACACCATTGATGTAAAAAAAGGACAGCGAGTTGAAAGAGGACAACAACTAGGAGCCGTTGGAAACACAGGAATGTCAACAGCACCACATTTACATTATGAAATCAGGAAAAACGGCGGCTCGATTAATCCATTATACTATATTTTGGATGTAACCCCGGATCAATATGATGAGCTGATAAGCATTTCACAAATCCCTGGAAAATCGTTCGATTAAAGCCTAAATATGACAACTTTTTTTTTCTGTCTTCTGTCCATAAGCTTATTAATATCTCCGGTTTTTTCACAAGAAGCAAAACCAACTCACAACATCCCGACACCGAACATTGAAGCAGTCACTTCAACCTATCTTGGAAATCATCACAGAAATTTTTACGGGAATAAAGCTCCGGATAAATTAGATGTCATTTGGAAATTTGATCTCGGGAGCGGTAAAACACAAAATCCGAGAAAACCGTATGACTTTATGCTTTGGTATGGCGCAGGATGGACGGGACAACCTGCTGTCATTCGTGAAGACAGCTCCTATTTTCTGGTGCAACCATCCTACTCGCACAATTTATACAAAATCAATGCTGAAACCGGCGAAGAAGTTTGGCGATATAAATATGACGATATCATCAAAGGTAGCCCAACATTTTGGGAAAACACCTACAGCTGGGGAGATGATAGATTTATGATATTTCAAGGTTCCCGTCGCGGAAATCAAAATACGATTAACTCACCAACAATTCACAGCTTACGAGCAATTTCATACCTTACGGGCGAACCTCTTTGGTACTACAATTCAGAAAGAACCAGATGTTACAGCCGCGACGTTGATGGTAGCCCGATTGTTTATCAAGATACTTTTTACTTACCCCTTGAAAACGGATATTTTCTAATTGCAGATCCCCGCCCCGATTGCGGAACGCTTGTCAATGAAAGAATCGAACCGAAAGTGTATGATTTGATCAAAATGTACAGCGAAGAAGATGCCAATAAACACGGGAACAATGTCATTATGGAAGCATCCCCAACCCTGCTTGGCGATAGAGTTTATATATGCTCCGGTTCAGGTTGGATAAAGGGATACAATATTAAAACTGATAGTGTTGACTGGCAATTTTACACTGGTGCTGATATGGATGGGACGCCTGTTGTTACCAATGATTCTTGCTTAATTGTAACTATCGAAAAACAATATATCCCCGGAAAAGGCGGCGTTTTTAAATTTGATCCCTCAAAACCACCAGATGAATCAGTGATTTGGTATTTCCCGACTGAAAACGAAGAATTTGCATTTTGGGATGGGGGAATTCTCGGCTCTGCTTGTGTGAATGATGCGTATATTGACATTTCAGACAATGGACTGGCAGCAGTGCAGGCAATGGACGGCAATTTATATGTGCTTGATCATGAATTTACCACAAAAGATAGTACTTTGGGACCGCTGAATAAACACTATTATCCCACACCTCAAGTTGCATTCAAATACGAAACCGGACCAGGAATATCAACCCCGATTATGTCGGAAAACACCATAATTGTCGCCGGATATAAAGGCATTCATCTATTCAAATATGACGATTTATGCATTTTTGAACGGGTAGATCATTACCCCGGCAGTTTTGAATCAACGCCCGTATTTCACAACGGAAAAGTTTACATTGCCTGTCGCGACGGATATCTCTATTGCTTTGGCGAAAAGCATGTTGAGGAATAGCTATTTTTCATGAAAATTTATTTTTTAATTGCTTAACTTAGCAGCCGAATTATGAAAAGAATAGGGCTGTATATTATACTGATGCTTTGTTTTGGGAGTTTGTCCTATGCACAAATCGGACAATCGCCAAAACTAATTTTCAAGCATTATGAATACAACTTCGGAACATTAGATTATGACGGAGAAGCGACACATGAATTCGTGATTAAAAATCTGTCCGATACTGTGCTAATAATATCAAATGTGAAAGCAAAATGCGGTTGTGCTGCAATGGATTGGACAAAGTCTCCGGTAAAGAAAAATCGAAAAGGATGCATTACCGTAAGCTATGACACGACAATCCCCGGAAAATTCAGCAAATCCATTTATGTATTTACAAATTTATCGGATAAGCCAATAAAATTACTGATTCAGGGAAATGTAAAACAGCCTGAAAATCAATAAATAAGAATAAAATCGTTTAGTTTTAACAATAAAAACAAGAAATTATGCCGGGAATATCAAAAAAAGCACAAGTAATGCCGGAATCACCAATCCGTCGTTTAGTTCCTTATGCTGAAGAAGCAAAAAGACAAGGGAAGAAAGTATATCACCTCAATATCGGACAACCCGACATTGAAACTCCCAAGGTATCGCTTGATGCAATCAAAAACTTAGATGACAAAGTGTTTGCATACAGTCATTCTGCCGGAAACGAATCCTACCGAAGAAAACTCACCGGATATTATCAAAACATTGATATCCCAGTAGATCATAATGAAATTCTGATTACAACAGGCGGATCAGAAGCCATCACATTTGCCTTTATGGCATGTATGAACCCTGGTGATGAAGTCATTATTCCTGAACCATTTTATGCAAATTACAATGGTTTTGCTGTCAGTGCAGGTATAAATGTCGTACCGGTGACTTCATCCATAGAAAATGATTTTGCTTTGCCGCCAATAGAAGATTTTGAAGCACTGATTACTGAAAAAACC
The DNA here is from genome assembly GCA_027858835.1 of Bacteroidales bacterium. Classification (GTDB taxonomy): domain Bacteria; phylum Bacteroidota; class Bacteroidia; order Bacteroidales; family ML635J-15; genus JAQIBY01. Next base: position 39,723 of record JAQIBY010000168.1, read on the forward strand.
AAAGGAATTGTAATCTGTAACCCAAACAATCCAACCGGTTATTTATACTCAGAAGAAGAACTGAAATCACTTGCGGAAATCGTCAAAAAACACGACCTATACTTATTCTCTGACGAAGTTTATCGAGAATTTTGCTACGATGGGAACAGCCATTTCTCAGCCATGCATCTTGGTATGGATGAGCATGTTATCATGATAGACTCTGTATCCAAAAGATACAGTATGTGCGGTGTCCGTGTTGGATGCCTTGTTACTAAAAACAAAGATATACTTAAAGCTGTTTTGAAATTTGCACAGGCAAGACTTTGTCCTCCATATCTCGGACAAGTTGCATCTGAAGCTGCAATTGACACTCCAAAAGCATATTTTGACGAAGTGTATCAAGAATACATTGCCAGGCGCGATTATATGGTTAATCGTTTGAACGAAATGCAAGGTGTAAAATCACCAATGCCCAAAGGTGCCTTCTACACAGTTGTTTCACTTCCGGTTGATGATGCAGATGTCTTTTCACAATGGATGCTTGAAAGCTTTGACTATAATAAACAAACCGTTATGATGGCACCTGCCTCAGGATTTTACAGCACACCGGGTCTCGGGAAAAACGAAGTGCGAATTGCTTATGTTTTGAACAAATCCGACTTGGAAAATGCAATGCAATGCCTTGAAGAAGGATTAAAAGCATATCCGGGCAGAACAATTTAGCATCAATTTTCCGAATTATTTTTTATTGACAAAAACCATTTTTTTTTGCAAAGCGCCTTTTAACCATTGTTGAAAGGCGCTTTGATATTTTAAGAAGTACTCTATTTCAAAATTCAAACGTTTTATGTATAATCTTGAATTTTATCATCAAAAACTGCCCGCTTTTTGATAATCTTTTCACCCTAAATTATAAATTTGTTACAAACTAAAATTAAACCCATGAAAAACACATTTTTAATTTCAATTCTAAGTTTACTATTGCTATTTGGAGCACAGGCTCAAGAAAATGAAGAAATCGTTGAAAGCAGAAAAGGATTCTGGATTCAATCTGCAATGAATTATCAAAAAGACAATGGCGGTTATTGGGATATTCCCGGTACGCCGGAAAAAATTGAACAAAGAGCAAACATTCAGGTTTGGAATATTGATGATGGAAAAGATCGCGAATTTTTTCTTAAAACATGCGAAGAATTTGGTGTATATCAAATTGTTCCCGGAGACAGAAACGGAACCATTATGCTTGATGTTGCCGGTGGAGAAGAAAATTTTAAAAAGAACGGAGCAAACATTGCAACATGGAGAATGAACGGCAGAGATTGGCAAAAATTCAAATTTGTACATCTCGGGAACGGAGAATTTAAAATTCATACCCTTTCGGATATGGTCATTTGTCTTGCAGGACGTAAAAATGCAAACGGAACCAATGTTCATATTTGGGAAGATCATGATGGAGATTGGATGACATGGTACTTAATTGACCCTGAAACTAAAAAGGCTTGGATTCCTGAAGAGCAAGCACAAGAACCCACATTCTTTATTGAAAACAATCTGACATATGAATCAAATATACATTCCTTGAAATTTGAAGGAACAGTCACGAATGTTGATTATACAGATAATCTCATTAAAATCACAATCGATGGCCATGAAAGTGGCAGGAATCCGGGAAACGGACAATTGGTTGATCAGGATAAAACCGTTGAACAGGAAATTTTCTTTAGTAATGGGATTTATTACCAATTCACATACGATATGTCCGGAGGAAAACAAGCTGACCAAATACATCCCTATACCGATGAAAATAATATGGAATCCATGTCTATTGGGGCAGGAAGATATAAAGAAAAACTCTCCGAGACACCGGATTTTTTCATAAAAAACAAAGATAAAACCTTTAAATACAAAGAATCTTTGGCCTTTGTTGAAGGCGGAGAAGGGACAGCAATCGTTAAAGAAACCTCTAACAACAAAGTGATTCTTAGTATCACATCAACAAGAAGAAATCAAAGGAATGGGGAAATGGAAACCAACACTTTTGATTACGAGATTCAATACGAAAACGGGAAATATTTCCGAGGAACAAAAGCAGATTACTACGAAGAAGGAACGATTCGTAAAGATCAAAATGACAATGAATATCTAAGTTTAGACGGCGAACAAAGTTCCGTGAAATTTAGTTTGGAATAATCCGGTTTATTTCAGAAAAAATAAAACACCTTTTTCAAAGTCGAGAATTTTGGGAAAGGTGTTTTTTGATGCTTGCTTTTTGTAATTTGTTTGTTATTTGATACTTGTCATTTGGTGCTTAACAAACAACTCTCCAATCGAATGACAATTGCTTTCCTTTTTCTCCGAAATTTCTTAACTCAAGACCTCGGCTTTCCTTCGCACCTGCCATCGCTTCGAGAGACTTTGAGAAGAAATTTCACCCTTTAGTGTTTGGAGTTTCCTCCGCTACATTTTTTCGGGAACATCAATTCCCAAAAGTGCCATGGCATATTTCAGATTCCTTGATACCTGATCAGCCAGAAACAAACGGAATTGCAATATTTTTCCGTCTTGAGCCTTTAAAATGGAGTAATCATGATAATAATGATTAAAATCTTTAGCCAATTCGTAGGCATAATTAGCAATCATTCCGGGATCAAGTAATTGGGCAGCTTCTTGCAACACAAGCTCAAACTGATCAATTGTTTTAATCAGATCTAGCTCTTTTTCATTCATAATCGTGTCTTCGGAAATCATGGGAGGAACACTAATATTCATTTTTTTTGCTTTACGCACAACCGAGCGAATTCGAGCATGGGTATATTGAATAAATGGTCCTGTATGCCCGTTGAAATCGATAGATTCCTTCGGGTTAAACACCATCTGTTTTTTTGGATCCACTTTAAGGATAAAATATTTCAGCGCTCCCAAACCAATCATACGATGAACATTTTGCTGCTCTGATTCCAGCATATCTCCAAGTTTCCCAAGTTCTCGTGACATTTCCGCACTGTTGTTAATCATTTCCTCGATTAAATCATCAGCATCAACCACTTTGCCTTCGCGGGATTTCATTTTTCCTTCGGGCAGTTCCACCATTCCGTATGACATGTGTTGAATTTTATCAGCCCAAGCATATCCGAGTTTTGATAATATGAGTCGCAATACCTGAAAATGATAAATCTGCTCATTTCCCACCACATAAATATGACGATCAAGTTGATAATTTTCAAAACGAGCCACTGCTGTTCCAATATCCTGTGTCATATACAAAGACGTTCCATCGGCACGAAGCACAATCTTCTCATCCAACTTATCATCTGTAAGATCCGCCCAAATTGAACCGTCATCCCGTTTGTAAAACACATCGCGTTTTAATCCGTCAAGCACAATTTCGCGTCCTGATTTATAAGTTTCCGATTCGTGATAAACCTGATCAAATGATATTCCGAGTTGCGCATAAGTCTTATCAAAGCCTGCATACACCCAATTATTCATTTTCTCCCACAATGCGTGCACTTCGGGGTCACCGGCTTCCCATTTCTGCAACATGTTTTTCGCTGCCTGCATAATTGAAGCTTTTTGTTTGGCATCTTCTTCAGACATTCCCGATTCAACGAGATCCGCAATTTGTCCTTTATATTGCAAATCAAATTTCACATAAAGGTCTCCGACATATTTATCCCCTTTCATTCCGGCTTTTTCAGGTGAGCCATTCGGATCAAAATCCAAATACGCCTGCATGGACTTACAAATATGTATTCCCCTATCATTAACGAGATTTACACGGACTACTTCATGGCCGGCGGCTTTTAAAATTCTGGAAACTGAATCGCCAATCAGATTATTACGGATATGTCCCAGATGCAGCGGTTTATTTGTGTTTGGAGACGAAAATTCCACCATGACTTTTTCCGGATTTTGCAGTGTCAAGCTACCGGTAAAATCACGATGCAGTAAATTCAAGCGCTCTAACCAATATTCTGAATTAAATGTCAGATTCAGAAATCCTTTAATCACATTATAGGATGAAATATGATCCAGCTTATTTTTAAGGTACAGCCCCAGGTCATTAGCAACATCTTCCGGCTTTTTACGAGCAATTTTCACAAAGGGAAAAACTACAATTGTCAAGTCGCCGGTAAACACTTTCCGAGTACGCTGAACCTGCACAATATCCGTGTCAATCTTCTGTCCGTAAAGAACTTCAACAGCTTCAACTACAATTTCCTTAATCCGTCTTCTCATAATCTCAATTTTCAACTTTCAGCCTGCAAATATAGGTTTGTTCTTTTATTTGAAGAAACCAAAATTGATTTACTTACTAACAGGTTTTTTTGCATAAAATTTACACCATTCAGTTAAACCGCATTTATAACATTTAGGCTTTCGTGCCAAACACACGTACCGCCCGTGCAGAATTAACCAATGATGGGCATTCTGCAATAAGTGTTCCGGAATAAATTTCACCAATTGTTTTTCTGCTTGAAACGGATTTCTTGCCCGATACGTCAAGCCGATGCGCTCGGAAACCCGAAAAACATGGGTGTCAACAGCCATTGTAGGCTGCTTAAAAGCCACAGACATAATCACATTGGCAGTTTTTCTCCCAACTCCCGGTAATTTTTGCAAAGCGACAAAATCATTCGGCACTTCACCATCAAAATCATTAACTAACATTTTTGATAGTTTCATCAAATATCCGGCTTTGCTATTGGGGTATGAACAGGATTTTACATAATCTAGTATTTCATCTTGGCTTGCTTCGGCCATCTGTTTTGCATCCGGGTAACGGGCAAATAAATCAGGCGTAATTTGGTTTACCCGCTTATCGGTACATTGCGCCGACAACACAACCGCAACAACCAATTGAAATACACTTCCGTACTCCAATTCGGTTTCAACAATTGGCATTGCCTCCTGAAACCAGTCAAATACGTATTGATAACGTTCTTTTTTCGTCATAATATATAAAATTTACTGCAGAGCGGTCAAAAAAACAACACTCGACTGACTCACTTTTTCCACCACCCAAAATTACGACAATTTTACTAAAAACAGCATTTTCACTTGTCAGTTCAAATCATTCATTCACCACCAGATTTTCTTCGTTCATCAAAAAAGATTCAATAAATAAATGTTAAACAGTAACATTAACACAACATTTGGACATTGGATAGTTGGAGCTATAAAACGCAAGTGATTAAGTACAAATTTACGGAATTATTTTAAGCAAAATAAAACAAATAAATTAATCTACAACAGATCAATTATATTTATTATGAAAACAAAAACTAGCCTAAACCGCATTCGCCAAAAATCAAACCTTCTCCCTTTTTTAAACACAGCCAAAAAGCTGTTGTTTATGAGTTGCATCTTACTGCTTTCACATTTCGTAAGTTATGGACAATGTACGAATTGCGGGAGTAATTATCCTGGTGGCACATTCAGTCCTGGAGACAGTTGGGGCAATGCATCTACCAATAACTGGGCAGGTGAATATTTTTATTTATCGCTAAACACTAATTATATTTATCAATTTTATACGAGCGCAAGTTACGACACTCAGTTAACCTTATACCCTTCAACTACTTGTGGTGGAGGGGCTTATGACCTTGCCTACGATGATGATGGAGGCTCAGGAACTTTATCATGGATTAACTACAGTCCAGGAGTAACCAATGCTAGAATTTTAATAAGCGAGTGGTCTTGCGCTAGTAATAGCACAAGTACAACGGTTAATTATCGCAGAATAGCAAAAACCCCGATTTTAACTGGAACTACTAACATATGTGCAGGCAGTTCAACAACTCTAAGTGCTAATATAGGTGCTACAAATGATAGTTATGTAGATGTTCAATGGGGAACATATTGTGGTGGAACTAATGTAAGTTCCGATGCAAGTTCAGTAACTGTATCACCTTCTACCACAACAACATATTATTGTAGACCTAGAGCAAAAAATGCTGATGGAGGAGGTCTTGTTTATGGCAATTGTGCCTCTATTACAGTTGTAGTAGATCAACCATCCAATGCGGGCACAATGTCAGTAACCAACAGTGTAATGTGTTCAGGAGGCTCTACCACTTTTAGTGCCAGTGGAACAATCGGTTTTGAACAAATGCAGTATCAATGGAATGGGACAGGTAGTACATGGAATAATTGGGGTTCAACAAACCCACACTCTTGGTCATCGTCAAGTACAGGTAGTACTTTATATGTTCGTAGTTGGGCGCAGAACGGTGTATGTCCTTCAGTTTATTCCTCCCCTGTAAGTGTAAGCATTGTTGCCGACCCGGCAATTACTACTCAACCAGTAGGAGGAACTATATGTACAGGTGGTTCTAGAACATTATCAATGGCTGCTTCGGGCGGAACACCTTCTCTTACATATCAATGGTACAGAAATGGAAGCTCTATTAGTGGAGCCACCAGTACTTCATACAGTGCTACTTCAGCAGGTAATTATTACTGTATTGCTTCTGCCAGTGGTAGTGGGTGTGGTAGCGCTCAAACAAATACAGTAACTGTAACAGTGGTTGCCGACCCGGCAATTACGTCTCAACCAGTAGGTGGAACTATATGCACAGGCGGTTCTAGAACATTATCAATGGCTGCTTCGGGCGGGACACCTTCTCTTACATACCAATGGTACAAAAATGGAAGCTCTATTAGTGGAGCTACCAGTACTTCATACAGTGCTACTTCAGCAGGTAATTATTACTGTATTGCTTCTGCCAGTGGCAGTGGGTGCGGGAACGCTCAAACCAGTACGGTTACTGTAACAGTGGTTGCTGACCCTGCAATTACGTCTCAACCAGCAGGTGGAACAATATGTACAGGCGGTTCAAGAACATTATCAATGGCTGCTTCGGGCGGAACACCTTCTCTTACATATCAATGGTACAGAAATGGAAGCTCTATTAGTGGAGCGATTAGTACTTCATACAGTGCTACTTCAGCAGGTAATTATTACTGTATTGCTTCTGCCAGTGGTAGTGGGTGCGGGAACGCTCAAACCAGTACGGTTACTGTAACAGTGGTTGCGGACCCTGCAATTACGTCTCAACCAGCAGGTG
>JAQIBY010000184.1 GCA_027858835.1 Bacteroidales bacterium
GGAAATCATCAGACAAATTAATCCGTCTTTGATTCCGGACGAAATTCCAATGAAATAGAATTCACACAATGTCGGGTGTTTTTATTCGTAAACCCCTCTCCTACAAAAACATGACCAAGATGTCCGCCACAATTGGTACAAATAATTTCCGTTCTGACTCCATCAGCATCCAGAACATGTTTCACCGAACCAGGAATTTCATCGTCAAAACTCGGCCATCCACATCGTGCATCAAATTTCGTTTCTGAGTTATACAAAGCAGCTCCGCATTGCTTGCAAACATAAACCCCTGACTCCCAGTGCTCTTCATATTCACCACTAAAAGGACGCTCTGTCCCTTTATGGATAATTACTCGTTTTTCCTCTTCACTGAGTTGTCTGTATTCATTGTTTTCTGATTGGGCCATAAGCTTAATGTTAAATGTCGATACAATTAAAAAAATCAGTAAGATTTTCATGATTCCATTTATTTGGAGTAACAGAAATTGCATTGACTTTGTTCATGGAAAACAGGATAAAATTCTGGCGACAAATCGGCCAAAAACCTAACAGACAGCCCTTTAAAAAAATAAGTACTTTTACTTATGAAATAGTTTATATTTTCACAGATTATAATTTGCTGCGAAGTAAGTGAAAACGTTATGGTAAAAAAAACAGATGCCTTTAAAGCAGCACGAGCTAAACGTAAGGCCAAACAAAAAGCAGAACGCATTTCAACAGTTCGCGATCGACCTGTAAAAAGCGTTTTAAAAGCAATCACCTGGCGGGTTATCGCATCTGCCACCACTTTTGCTTTGGCGATGTTTTTTTTCGGGACAGATCCCTATGCCCTTGAGAAAGCGACAGGCGTAGCAGTGGCTGAATCAGGAATTAAAATGGTTTTATATTTTCTGCATGAAAGAGCATGGACCAGCGTACGTTGGGGCAGAATGCGGGTTATTATCCGTCGAAACTCTATGATTCGAAGAAAAATTATTAAACGCATCAAATTAACATCACCAAAAAATATACAATGACAGAATTAGCAGAATTAAGAGCAGAAATTAAACAGAAATCCATTCCGGAAACATTGCAAATTATGGCAGAAGCATTTCCCGGAAAACTCATATTCACAACAAGTTTTGGTATTGAAGACCAAGTGCTGACACATTACATTTTCACTCACAATATTCCTGTGCGCGTTGTCACAATTGACACAGGCCGTATGTTTGAAGAAACCTATAAAGTATTCAACAGAACTCGCGAACGCTACGAGCGGGAAATTGAGGTAATGTTTCCGAAGCACAAAGCAGTTGAAAAATTGCTAAGCACAAAAGGTCCGTATAGTTTTTATGAATCAATAGAAAACCGAAAAGAATGCTGCAATATCCGTAAAGTAGAGCCCCTGAAAAGAGCATTAGAAAACATGGAATGCTGGATTACAGGTATTCGCAAAGATCAAAATCAAAACCGCACCGAAATGGAAATGTTGGAATGGGACGAAGGTTACGGACTCTACAAAATTAATCCACTCATCGACTGGACATTAGAAGATGTTGAAACCTTTCTGAAAAAAGAAAACATACCATATAATAGCTTGCACGACAAAGGCTTCGTTAGTATCGGATGTGAACCATGTACACGAGCAATAAAACCGGGAGAAGATTTCCGCGCCGGTCGTTGGTGGTGGGAAAATAATTCCGGGAAAGAATGCGGATTGCACACCCATGGTGAATAAACAGATTTCCAAAAAAAATCGAGCTCTGACACTTTCAAAGCTCGATTTTTTAATGTTTTACATTTACTATAATCAGGAATTAATCAGAGATACAATTTTCTCATCCTGAGGCTTTACTTTTGAGGAAAAGGATTCCAATAATTCTCCATTTTCGGAAATCATGTATTTCTGAAAATTCCATGAAACCTTAGAATCTTGCACCCCATTTTTTGCTTTTTCGGTCAGCCACTGATAAACAGGATGCTTTTCATTGCCTTTTACCGCAACTTTTGACATCATCAAAAATTCCACACCATAATTTTTCTCACAAAATGCCTGAATTTCTTTTTCTGTACCCGGTTCTTGCTTCAAAAAATCATTGGACGGAAAGCCAATAATCACAAAATCTTCACCGGCATAATCCTCATGCAATTTTTGCAAGCCTTCATATTGTGGTGTAAACCCACATTTACTGGCGGTGTTAACGATTAAAATTTTCTTCCCTTTAAACTGAGAAAAATCAACCATCTCACCGGTAATATCTTTGGCTTTCAAATCGTAAAAAGATTCCTGTGCCTGTAACGTGCCTGTCATCATAACTGCCATTAAAATTATTAAACTTTTCATAATCATTCATTTTTAAAAGAAACCAAAAATCAGTAGCTTTGTTTAAACAAACAGAAATAAAATGGACAATCATAAAAAAGCGGCACGATACGATCGGGTTTATCAGCAAGTCTCTGATTTAATTACTGATATAAACAATCCAATATCTCGCATGGCGACAATTTCCGCCATATTGCATCATAAATTTGATTATTATTTCTGGACCGGATTTTATTTACTCAATGAAGCCGAGGAGCTTCTGGTTGGACCGTATCAGGGGCCGCTAGCCTGCTTGAAACTTAAACCACATACAGGGGTTTGTTGGGCAGGCATTGACAATAAAGCACCGATTGTTGTTGAAGATGTGCACTCCTTTCCGGGGCACATTGCATGCAGTTCCAAATCACAATCTGAAATTGTGGTACCATTATATGATACGTCAAGAGAAATTATTGGAGTATTAGATGTGGACAGTGAAACAAAAAATACTTTCAACGAAATTGATGAGCAATGGCTCACAAAAATCTGTGAATTAATTTTCAAATCGTAACCGAGACTAATCTTTATCTAAATCATCAAAATCCACATCAGTGAAATCAGGATTCGGGATTTCATTGTCCTCAGGTTTTTCGTCCTGTGCCTTTTGAGCATCAACCACATCTTCTGCTTCAGGCTTAGATGCCTGCAAAGGTGTTTCCATTTCTGGGTTTTCGAGAAAATCTTCAACATTTTCATCAATAAAATTCACGGAATTATTCAGTGATTCAGTGAATTTATCAAAATCTTCCTTATACAAAAATAGTTTATGTTTTTCAAAATGGAAAGCCCCTTCCTTATCAAACATTTTCTTACTTTCTGTAATTGTCAAATACAAATCCCCTTTTCTGGTTTTCTTGACATCAAAGAAGTACGTACGCCTTCCTGCCCGAACAACATTCGAAAAAATCTCTTGTCTGCCTTTTGAATCGTTACCTTCCATCACCTTAGGTTTATTGGTCTTTACTGACAAATATAAAAATGATTTTGATAATATGAAAAAGGAATCAAAAAAAATTGCACATAAAAGAAAAAATGCACAGCTTTGCACGCTATAAAGGTTCTCAAGAATGATTAGCAGACGACTACTAAGAATTAAAGTTATGCAGGTGTATTATTCAAACCTGCTCAGGGAAAATGGTGATTTAGAACTTGCTGTTAAAGAGTTGGATAACAGTGTTCATTACAGCCTAGAATTGTATTATGAATTATTGGCCATCATTACCTATATGGCAAATTATGCTGAGCAAAAAATTGCTACAGCGCTGGAAAAACGACTTCCGACCGAAGCGGACTTGAATCCAAATCGACGTTTTGTTGACAATCCGGTAATTGAAGGAATTCGCAATGCAGATTGTTTTAAAAAACAAACCAAGGCTCCAAGAATTCCATTTGATGCTCACAAAAGCTTAATTAAAAATTTGTGGAATGATTTCACCGCTACAACTGAATATCAGCGCTACATGATAAAACAAAGCGTCGGTTTACAAGAGCACAAAGAAATTATTGCATTCTTTATTCGTGAGTATTTCCCTGAAAACGAAACCATTGACAGTCTCATTGAGGAACATGGAATTTACTGGAATGACGACATTGGTTTTGCAAGCAGTTTATTGGAAAAATCCATCATGCGCTTTAAACGCCCAACCAATGATGCCTTCTTAATTATGAAGGAATATAGTTGCGAAGCAGATCGTCGGTTCGGAAAACAATTACTCGTTAATGCGATGAAGCATGACAAGGAGTTTGAAAACTTAATCGACCACCACAGTAAAAACTGGGATGTGGAGCGCATTGCCATCATTGATAGAATTATCATGAAACTTGCAATTACGGAATTCATGCATTTGCCTGATGTTCCGATCAAAGTAACAATCAACGAATATCTGGAAATCAGCAAGTTTTACAGCACAGAAAAAAGCAATGCATTTATTAACGGTTTGCTTGATCAGATTGTTACAGCACTCAAAGCTGAAGACAAAATAAACAAATCTGCAAGAGGCTTAGTTGATAATTCAATATAAATTTGTCGCACGAAGTATAAAATTGTATTTTTACGAAAAATTTAATGAAAATGAAGCAGATAAATATCATACTCGGTTTTGCATTAATTGTATTGCTTTCAACTGCTTGCAATGATAAGAAAAGCGAGAGCAATTCTGACGGGCAAATCTCAACAGAAGATGTGCAGAATCCAATTACTGCAGATGGAGATGCCGACATGAGCAGCTTACCGGAGTTTGACTTTCCCGTGAAAGAATATAATTTTGGCACAGTAATTCAAGGTGAAAAAGTCGCCTATACCTTTACATTTACCAACACTGGGGAGTCTGAGTTAATCATCAACAATGTAAAAACTTCGTGTGGCTGCACCTCTCCAAAATACTCCAAAGCCCCCATCAAACCGGGAGAAACAGGAAACATAGAAGTGATTTTTGATAGTCACGGAAGAAACGGAGAGCAAAACAAAACCATCAAAGTTTTTGCAAACACACAACCAAAAACCGAAGAGTTAAGAATTCTTTGTAATATTGTATCGTAAATTAGTAACACTTTAAATTTAAAGATTATATGAACATTTTAGGAATTATTTTAATGGCACCACCTGCAGAGGGTCAAGAAGGTGGCAGATATCAGAGTTTTATTTTTCTGATTCTGATTCTCGTTGTTTTTTACTTTTTCATGATTCGTCCGCAAATGAAACGTCAAAAAGAGATGCGGAAGTTCCGTGAAGCACTTGGCAAAGGCGATAAAGTTGTAACAGCCGGTGGAATTCATGGCAAAATAAAAGCAATGAACGAAACCACGATTGATGTTGAAATATCTGATGACGTAGTGATAACCGTTGAAAAATCAACAGTAAATCCGGTTGGAGCACCACAAAAAAAACGCTAATCAAGTTTGGAAAACAAAACCAACATATTACTTGTCTGGTTTCAACGTATAAAGACAATAAGAATAAACCGAAACTCTTTGATTTTCGGTTTATTTCTTCTTATTTCATCAATTCTATGGTTGCTAAATGCCTTAAACAAAGATTATGTTGAAAGGTTAAAATACCCGGTAAAATTCACCAATATTCCAGAAGAAATTCAAGTGCAAAATCGCCTTCCGGATTATTTGTATCTGGAAATCAACGGTCATGGTTACGACATTTTAAGTTATAAAATCAATTACTCAAAACCGCCAATCCGCATTAACCTAAAAAAAACCCAATTAAGAAAGAAAGCAGATGGGGAGTTTTATCTTTTAGGGTCAGATCTCGGTGATATCGCAAACAGCCGACTTAAAGGGGAAGTTTCTTTGATTCGAGTACTCCCTGATAGTATTCATTTTATCACAAAACATGCGGAGACTATTAAACTCCCGGTAAAAGCAGACATTGAATATTCTGCGGCGAAACAACACATGATTATTTCAAAACCTGAATTAACTCCCGATAGCATTGAAATCAAAGGCATACCAGAAAAATTAGAGAAATTAGAGTATGTGACTACAGAAAAAAAATCGTTTTATAATCTGACAGCAGACACAAAACGCTTTGTCAAGATAAAGTCCATCCCAGGAGTTAAAATGAACCCCGACCGTATTCAAATAAATATCACAGTTGAAAAATATACCGAAGCAAATATTAAGGTTCCGGTAAAAATCGTCAATGTGCCGGCAAACTATTCAGCAACAGCCATTCCCGGGAATGCCACACTCAATGTACAAGTACCACTTTCAGAATTCAAATCATTAGGACCGGAAAAATTTTCGATAGAGGCAGATTTTAAAAAAATAAAGAATGGAAAAACCGAGCTAATCATTTTCAAAAAACCGGACAATATCCAAAGCATTGAGATTACACCAAAACAAGTTCAAATTATTCTGAAAAAATCGTCACAGGAAGAATGAAAGTCGGAATAGCAGGAGGCATAGGAGGTGGCAAATCAAGCATAGCCAAAGCATTTGAAAACCTGGGAATTCCGGTTTTTTATGCCGACCCGCAAGCCCGTGAGCTAATGAAAAACTCACCACAGATTAAAAGCAAACTTATTCAGGCTTTCGGATCACATATTTATCATGGGAATCAACTCAATAAAGCAGCTTTATCTAAGCTCATATTTAGTGATGATAAAGCAAGAGAAACTATCAATAAAATTGTGCATCCTGAGGTCAGATTAGCGTTTGAACGTTGGGCAAAATCATGCCATTCTGACACTGTGATGATTGAAGCAGCCATCCTTTTTGATACAGGGCTTTACAAAACACTTGACGCAACAATACTCGTCTTAGCTAATGATAATCATCGACTTAAGCGAATAATGTCGCGAGATAATATGAGTGAAGAAGAAGCAAGAAAACGCTTCGCATCGCAACAAAATCCGGAAAATCATAAAAAACTGGCAACATTTTTGATAAACAATAACGACGAAGCAGAAGTGCTTCCTCAAATTTTAAACATTTATAATAAAATCAAACAGAATGGCTAAATACGGAAAATGGCTGGGAGCAGGCTTAGGCTGGGCGCTCGGAGGCCCAATCGGCGGAATTTTAGGTTTTACAATCGGCAGTATTTTTGACGGCTCACAAACAAGTAGCATGTACGGAGCTGCACGTGGCAATTTTGCTGCATCACTGATTGTGCTTATTGCTGCTGTTATGAAAGCAGATGACAAGGTAATGAAATCTGAGCTGGATTATGTCAAAGCGTTTTTCACCCGAAGTTTTGGACATGAAAAATCTGCAGAAGCCTTAGTAATGCTTCGCGACATTTTGAAAAAAGACATTCCGTTAAACGATGTTTGTGAACAAATTCAACGAAATATGCCATATAGCGAACGGCTTCAACTTATTCACCTTTTGTTTGGTGTCGCTAACGCAGATGGCAAAATCATAAAAATAGAAATTGACAAAATTGAACATATCGCACGACTCTTAAGAATCGATGAAAAAGATTTCATTTCGATAAAATCAATGTTTGTTAAAGATGCTAATACAGCTTATAAAATCCTCGAAATCTCCCCCGATGCCGACGATCAGGAAATTAAAAAAGCCTATCGGAAAATGGCAATAAAATATCATCCGGACAAGGTCGCTCACCTCGGAGAAGATTTCCAAAAATCAGCAAAAGAGAAATTTCAAAAAGTAAGTGAAGCTTACGAAACACTAAAACAACAACGCAATATTGCTTAAATTATTAATCTGATAAATTGAAGAAGAGTATGTATTTGGAAGGAATTTTATCAATCGCCGGAAAACCGGGACTTTACAAAATGGTAAATCAGGCGCGAAATAGTTTGATTGTTGAATCGTTGGATACAAAAAAACGCTTCCCGACATTCGCAACAGCAAAAATATCTGCCTTAGAAGACATCGCGATATACACTAAAACTGAAGAAAAACCCTTAGTTGAGGTTTTTAATACCATTTTTGAACTTGAAGAAGGAAAGCAAACCATATCTCACAAATCATCAAATGATGAACTCATGAGCTTTATGGAACGAATCATGCCGGATTATGATAAAGACAGAGTACGTCTTGCTGACATGAAAAAACTCATTCAATGGTACAATATCCTTATTGAAGAAGATCGCTTGAACGAAAAAGCCATTGAAGAATACGAGAAAAAAATCGCTGAGGAAGAAGCTGAAGAAGAAAATTAACATGACTCAAATGAATGAAAGTGAATCAGCAGCATAGTTAATGTCTTGCTGATTCGCTTTTAGTAATATTGCATATCATTTCCGATGGTAAAATCGGTAGTTGGATATCAAAAAAAACCGTCTAATTTATAAACGAAAGCAACAAGCAAATTTTTGCATCCCACTAATATTACTCCAAAATATGTATCTTTGTGTATGCAAGACTTTATAAACACAAAAAATTGCATCAATTGTGAACACAAGTCGGCCTGTTTCAACACCTTGTTACAGGAAGAATTGCAATTCATTAATGAAAATAAAATACAGATTCAATTTTTCCCGGGAGAAAATTTATGCAAGCAGGGTGCTTTTGCTACCTATGTCATGTTCGTGACAAGCGGGATGGTAAAATTGTATGTCGAAGGCGGGGGACAAAAACAACTCGCAGTGAAACTGCTTAAACAAGGTGATTACATTGGCTTATCAAGCCTATGGGGCAGTAAGCTTTATCAATATACTGCGCAAGCACTTAAAGCCACGGAAGTTTGCATGATTGAGCAAGCTGATATTAAATCTCTGCTTGAAAGAAATATTAGCTTTTCCAATGAGCTATTAAAAGCTGTTTCTGCAGATGAATCGCAACTATTTACAAAATTAAGAACTTCATCGCTGAAACAAACAAGCGGAAAAATGGCCTCTACCCTATTATATTTGGGACAAGATAATTTTGCGGATGATTCTCCTTTTCAATATCTAAACAGAAAAGACATTGCTGATTTTGCCGGGATCTCAATAGAAGGAGGAATTAAAATCCTCAAAGAATTTGAAGCAGAAAAGCTTATTAAAATCAGCAAAAAATCCATTGAAATTGTCGATAAAGAAAGACTTGCGCAAATCGAACGATACGGATAAGTTTTACACAAACAAATTCCCCACCGCAACAATCAGATAACTCACTGTCCAAGCGAAACTCAAAGGAAAAGCAACGGCAAACAACATCCATGCCCATGAGTTTATTTCCCGACGCATAGCCGCTAAAGTTCCAAAGCACGGGAAATACAGCAAAATGAAAACAAGAAAAGCAAAATACGTCAATCGGGATTTTTCATGTCGTGTTTGCTCAGCGCGTAAATTTTCAACTAAACTTATACTGCCTTCATCATTGCCTTGCTCGGATTGATACAAAACACCCATTGTGCTGACAACCACCTCTTTTGCCATGATTCCCGTTAAAATACTCACAGACATTTTCCAATCAAAACCCATCGGTTCAAACACCGGCTGAATGGCTTTTCCTGTTTTACTGATGTATGAATTTTCCAATAATTCAGCTTGCTTTTCAGTTTCAAGTCGGTTTATCTCGTCAGTGTACCATTCAATAGAATCCTCAGATCTTGTTTGATCCTGCATGACTTGTATCAAATCAATTGAATCATCATATTTTGCAATGGTCTCTTCGCTTCTCGGGAAATAACTTAAAGCCCATACAATAATGGAAGCACCAAGAATAATGGTTCCCATTTTCTTAATAAAGTGCAGCGACTTCAACCATGTATGTTTCAGCAGTGATTTTCCGCCCGGCATCCGATAAGGAGGCAGTTCCATAATAAACGGACTAACATGTTTTGAGAAAACTGTCTTACTCAAAACCAAGGATGTCAGAAACGCGGCAAGAATTCCAATACCGTAAATCGAGAATAAAAGCAAAGACTCATGTGCCGGAAAAAATGCACTGATAAACAACACATAAACCGGCAATCGTGCGGAACAAGACATAAACGGGATCACCATCATGGTTAATATACGATCACGTTTATTTTCAATAGTTCGGGTTGCCATAATGGCAGGCACATTACAACCAAATCCCATTAACAGCGGGATAAACGATTTTCCGTGCAATCCGGCTTTTTGCATGAATTTATCCATCAAAAACGCAGAGCGGGACATGTACCCGGAATCCTCCATCAAGCTAATCATGAAAAACAAAATCATGATGCTCGGCAGAAAAACCAGCACACCTCCTACTCCACCGATGATTCCGTTAATTAACAAATCGGAAAATACTCCGGGGTTCATCCAATTGCTTAACCCGGCACCCAAACTGCCAATCCCACTTTCTATCCATTGCATGGGATATTCACCCAAGCGGAATGTCAAGAAAAACATTAACCAGACAAACAGGAAAAAGATGGGAAGCCCGAGTCGCTCGTGTGTAAGGACTGAGTCTATCTTTTGTGAGATATTTTGCTTGTGGTTATCGCCGGATTTATAAACTTTCGCAAGAATACTTCGGATATATGAGTAACGTTTTTCAACAATTCTGCGCTCTAGTTCAGCATCACTGAATTCACAGTTTTCCAGGATAATTTTGGATCGAATCGAAAGCAATTCATTTTTGTGTGCATGAAATTCAGGGATTGTCCATAAATAAGATTCGCCGGCAAATAAAGAAACGGCATAAAACCGCTGGAGAAATTGCCCCGGGAGCTCAATATTTACATTTTGCTCAGCAAAGCGTTTAATTGCATATTCAATTTCAGCAGAATATTGCAACTGTGCAGTTTTTTTTATAAAAACCGGTTTCTCATGATATGCTGCTGCAGTTTTAAAAAGACTTTTAACTGCTTTACCTTCTTTCCCAACTGTTGGAACAACGGGGACTCCGAGCAGTTCTTCAAACTTTTCAAGATCAAGACTGGCTTTGTCATCTTCCAACTCATCGTACATATTTAAAGCAATCACGGTTTTAATTCCAGTTTCGCGCAATTGAGTTGTTAAATAAAGATTTCGCTCAAGATTTCCGGCATCAACCACATTGATAATTAAATCCGGGGTTTCGTGAAGCAATGAGGCAGCAACAAATTTTTCATCAGGAGATTGCCCTGACAAAGAATAGGTTCCGGGTAAATCGATGAGTCTGATTTTTTTGCCATCCACTTTTAAAACCGCTTCTTTTGCAGCAACGGTAACACCGGAATAATTTGCAACCCGTTCTCTCGAGCCGGTTGCAAAATTGAAGATACTGGTTTTTCCACAGTTCGGATTACCGACAAGTGCGATTGTTATATCCGGGTTGGAAGCATTTCTCAATGATGCGCCTTCCTGATTTTCCTCAAATATTAAATCATCTGTTAATTTGTCAGGCTCATCATCAATGCTAATATTAACAAGATCTGCTTCTGCTTTTCTAAGTGAAATTTTAAATCCGTCCAAATCATATTCCAACGGCTCCGAGAAAGGGGCTCTTTTTATCAACACGATTTTCTTCCCGCTGACAAAGCCCATTTCCATTAAGCGTCTGGAAATTTCAGTTTCTCCGGACACGAACAAGACTCTTGCCTTTTCTCCTCGTTTCAGTTCCGTCAGCTTCATCATAAAATCGCGCTCGCTTTCTTCTTTATCAGCAACAAAAATAATGGAACAGCTTGAAATTACCTATCCCCAAATTTTGTGATTTTTCAAATTTCAATTATCCCTTCAAACACAAAATTCACAGGTCCTTTTAACCAAATATTCACGAATCGACTTTCATTCCGGTGTAAACTCACCGACAAATCACCCCCTAGCATATGAACCAGAATTTCAGCATCGTCAAGCTTATGTTTAATTGCCTGATAAACAGCACCTGCAACGGCTCCGGTTCCACAGGCTAAGGTTTCATCTTCAACCCCGCGTTCGTAAGTACGTTGATGTATTTCAGTTGGTGATAAAGCCTCAATAAAATTCACATTACAACCTCCGGGCGCAAATCGTTCATCAAAACGGATTTTCCGTCCTTCACGAACTACATCAAAATCAGGCAAATAAGTTACTTCCTCAACATAATGCGGACTGCCGGTCTCAAACAGTTGAGCGTTTGATTTCTGTGGAATATCGACATCTATCATTTTTAATTTGACCTGATTTTTTAAAATAATTGCAGAATGGGCTCCATCAACCGCATCAAAGCGACAACGGTCTTTAATCAATCCCAAATCAGCAGCAAACCTGACAATACTTCGGCCACCGTTTCCGCACATGCTTGCGAGTTTCCCGTCGGCATTGTGATAATGCATGCTAAAATCAAATTTACTTGACTGGCGCAGAAAAATGACACCGTCTGCTCCAATTCCGAACCGACGATCACATAATTTTTCAATCTGAGCTTCACTCAAATTCGCTGATTTATCCATTTCATTAAAAAGGATAAAATCGTTTCCTGCCGCTTGATACTTATAAAACTTCATTAGCATAATCCAATCGTTAATCTCATCGGACAGCAATCAATAGAAAGCTTTCCTAAAATTTTGTTAAAAACAAAACAGTTTAACTATCTGTTTCGTTCATTGAATAGCAAAATTAATTAAATATTTATCGTTATGAATGCAAAACAGATTTTGATGTCCGTATTTTTTGGAATAATCGGTGGAGTGATTGCATTTTTTGCAGTTCAGGCAATCTCCGACAAACCATCTAAAACAACCAGCCAATCAGCAGAACATACACTCATAGAAGCTTACAAATCGCCAGAACATTATGCAAAGCAGACAGCTCTTTCGAGTTTCGGTAATAATGCATATCCTGATTTTAATGAGGCTGCCGAATCCAGTTTGACTTCTGTTGTGCATATTACCACCCAATACAATCAAACAAATTACAGCATTTATGATTTCATTTTCGGTACTGGGCCATCTTCAAATCGTCCCGTAACAAGCTCTGGATCTGGGGTCATTGTTTCTCCTGACGGATACATTGTTACCAACAATCATGTCATTGCAAAAAGTCAGCGCATGACCGTTGTGCTGAATGATAAGCACAGTTATACGGCGGAATTAGTAGGAACCGATGAAAGCACAGATATTGCTCTGCTAAAGGTTGATGCCGAAAATTTGCCCTATATGAAATACGGTGACAGCGATGAAATAAAAATCGGAGAATGGGTTTTGGCTGTCGGAAATCCGTTTAATTTAAACTCAACGGTTACAGCAGGCATAGTATCCGCGAAAGCGAGAAATATCAACATTTTATCAGGGCAATACGGAATAGAATCATTCATTCAAACCGATGCAGCCGTAAACCCCGGAAACAGTGGAGGAGCACTTGTCAACACCGACGGACAGCTGATTGGCATTAACACTGCCATCGCAAGTAAAACAGGATCTTATGTCGGATATTCGTTTGCAATCCCAGTAAATATTGTCCGGAAAATTGTTGCTGATATTATGGAATTCGGCGAAGTGCAACGCGCATATTTGGGAATTTCCATGGCAGATATTGATGCAAAACTCGCAAAAGCAGCAGACATCAAAGAGATTAAAGGCGTGTATGTTGCATCTGTTATTGAAGACGGAGCAGCAAACAAGGTCGGAATTAATGCCGGAGATGTTATTCTGGGATTTGACGACAAGCCAATTAACAGTACGAGTGAACTTATGGAGCAGTTAAGTAAATATCGTCCCGGTGATAAGATGAAGATTTCTGTTCGCAGAGAAAACAAAATCAGAGATTTTCGTGTTGAATTACAAAATAAATTTGGAAATACTGCCATTGTTCAAGCCGACAAGCTTGATGAGCTCGGAGCAAGTTTCCAAAGTTTGAGTGATGAAGAAAAGCGAATTTACCGTTTGCGTAACGGAGTGAGAGTGGAAAAAATTTATCCTGGGGTGTTTATGGACAATCGAGTAAGAGAAGGTTTTATCATCACATCAATGAATAATCAAGCGATTAATTCAGGAAATGACATTCGAAATGTTTTAAAAGACAGTAAAAATGAACAAATTTATATGGAAGGGCTTTATCCGAACGGTCATATTGCTCAGTACACATTCACAATCGAGTAATATGTATTTTATTTCACGGAATTTGTCGCAAAGATTTATTTTTCTAAAAAAAATGGTATAATTTTACAACCTTTTTTGAATACATACGTATTGACTGAGGTGTAATAATAAATTTGAGTTTAAATAACAGTTTTATCGTTGAAGGAAATATATGAGACAGCTAAAAATTACGAAATCGATTACCAATCGTGAGAGTGCATCATTAGATAAGTATTTACAGGAGATTGGTAAGGAAGAATTAATTACCGTCGAAGAGGAGGTCGAACTCGCACAGCGGATTAAACAAGGCGACCAAAAAGCATTAGAAAAGTTGACTAGAGCGAATCTTCGTTTTGTTGTCTCTGTTGCAAAACAGTATCAAAACCAGGGATTAAGTCTGCCCGATTTAATTAATGAAGGAAATTTGGGACTGATAAAAGCAGCTGAGAAATTTGATGAAACCCGTGGATTTAAGTTTATCTCTTATGCAGTGTGGTGGATTCGTCAGAGTATTCTTCAGGCTTTAGCCGAGCAGTCAAGAATTGTACGTCTGCCACTGAATCAGGTTGGTTCTTTAAATAAGATTAACAAAGCATTTTCAAAATTTGAACAGGAAAACGAACGGAAACCGACATCTGAAGAACTGAGTCAGGCATTAGAAATTCCTCCAGAAAAAGTTTCTGACACACTCAGAGTTTCAGGGCGACATGTTTCTGTCGATGCTCCTTTTGTTTCCGGTGAGGAAAATTCACTCCTAGATGTACTTGAGAATTCAGATTCTCCCGCTGCAGATAACGGACTGCTTAACGAGTCACTCAGTCGTGAAATTTACCGTGCATTAGCAACACTTACTGAACGGGAACGCGACATTATTCGCTACTTTTTCGGTATCGGATGTCAGGAAATGACACTTGAAGAAATTGGAGAAACGTTTTCATTAACCCGTGAACGTGTAAGGCAAATCAAGGAAAAAGCAATCCGTCGTTTACGACATACTACACGAAGCAAATTATTAAAAACATATTTAGGTTAAAATAAATTTATTTTACATTATTGGTTAATACTTAACTGCCTGAAAATTTTCAGGCAGTTTTTTTTTGTATGGTTTCATTTTTGCAAATCAATGAACTTTTATTTTCAGAAAGTGTTCTTTAGAAAACAAGATTTCTAAATGAAAAACTTAGGAAACATACGTCAGGATTATGATAAATACCATCTGGATATAAGCAAGTTATCTAAAAACCCCTTCGACTTATTCAAATTGTGGATGGAAGATGCAGAAACAAATCAAATTCCCGATTATAATGCAATGGTTTTAACGAGTTCAGACGATAATAATCAGCCCAATGCCAGAGTCGTCCTTTTGCGTGAACTCACAGAAAACGGGCTTATCTTTTTTACTAATTACAAGAGTCGAAAAGGGCAAGAAATTGCCATGAATTCCAAAGTGCATGTCTTATTCTTTTGGTCGGATTTACAGCGCCAAATTCGTATAGAAGCGATTGCAGAGAAAAGCAGTAAAGAAATTTCGGATGCATATTTTGCAAGTCGTCCACGAGAGTCACAACTATCTTCATGGGCATCCATGCAAAGTCAAGAACTGGAATCACCGGAAGTATTGAGAAATACACTAAAGGCAATAGAAGCTAAATTTAAAGATCGGGAAGTTCCTCGTCCTGAATTTTGGGGAGGATACCTGCTTAAACCGAAACGATGGGAGTTCTGGCAAGGACAAACCGCCAGATTGCACCAACGTGTGGTATATGAAAACAAAAATCAGCCTTGGAATCGGCAATTACTGTATCCTTAAATATTCACTTCTATCAGGTATGCCGGGGATAACAATACGGGGTCTGCTGACTGTAGTATTTCGTCCACTGTTGACCAGACAAGTGCGGAATAACTAAATATCAATCAGCTTATCAACTTCAGATTCAAACGCTTTCAAATGAGTAGCCATAAGTATGCTCATTTCAGGATAAGAATACTTAATGTTTCGGAAAATTTCAATTGCATTTTCTGTACTGATGCCAGCGGTCGGTTCATCGACAACCAATAATTGTGGATTTTTCAACAGCGCTTGTGCCAACAACAATTTCTTACGCTGTCCGCCACTTAGCGTTTCGCCATTTTCACCTAACCATGTGTCCAAACCGTTTGGAAGTGATAAATACCAACTTGTCAAATCAACCGTTTTCAGTGCTTGCTCAATTGGCTTGGCATCATATCCCTCAAAGTTTTCACGCAAAGTTCCAGTGAGCAAATAAGCTTTTTGAGTAACATAAATACACTCAGGAACAGGTAAATGAGCTATCTCTTCCTCGCCGTTCCATCTTATGCTGCCGGTATGCCGGTATTCCGGGTAAAACAAGCTATTCAAAATAGTGGTTTTCCCTTTTCCGGTTTCTCCGTACAAGGCAATCCATTCTCCTTTTCTGATTTCCACACTTACTCCCTCAGTAAGAACAGGTGTTTCTGGAATTTTTGCACTGACAGCTCGTAAACTTAAACTTTCGAAACCTATATTGACTTGCACGCTTTCATGAACCTGTTCCTTAGGTTTAATAATCGAATTGATATCTTTAATTTGATGAGCGACTGAGCTTTTTTCTGATTTCCCGGAAAATAGCATTTCAGACAGCTCTGCCTGTGCCATAATTCCAAAAAATATCCCGATTGCCATCGCCGCACTAATGTCATAATTACTTGAATTCCAAAGAATAAAAATAGCAATGCAGCTAAAGCCAAAACCTACAATCGTTTGCAGAGAGAACGAATTTATTTGTAATTTGCTTTCTAAACGTTCGATTTTCAACATGCTGTCTTTTTGCTGGTTAATGGCTTTCTCCTCTAAGTTATATTTTGTAATTTCTATTCTGCCTCTAAAGCTTTGAATGAGCGCTCGGTTATTTTCCTCACGCTGCAATTTCAGTTTTGCATAAAGTTTTCGGTTTTTCAGAAAAATGAATTGCGGAATAATGAACAGAAGCACAGCGGATGAAATCAAAAACTCAAGCGCAATTACTGTCGAAAATACATTTAAAAAGAAGAAATAGATGACAAGTGAAACAATCAGCGCAGAAAACGGCAAAAGCCAAAGTAGAATATGATTTAAAATCAAGTCAATGCCGTAGGTGCTGTTTTCCAGTATAGACGAGTTGTTATTGACTTGCTTTTTAAAATATGGAAATCTTGCAACCGACCGAAAAATCTTTAATTGCAAACTTCGTTGTGCTTCCATGGTTGTTTTGTGATTTTCTAGGCGCTCAAAATATCGGGTTGCCGTACGCAGCAATGCCAATAAGCGGATAATTGCCGAGGGAACTAAATACGAAAAGAACGCATTTGCCGTAATAAAAGCCAAACTACAGGACGCAAGAAACCATCCGGAAATCGCAGGTAGCGCAATGAAAGAAATTGTCCAGATGAGCAAGAGAAAAACACCTTTCAACCACCTCCCCGCTAAGGGCTGTATGATATGTTTAAAAATAAATTTATTCATACTCCATCTGCTCCCCCCAGTTTAAATTGAGAATTTCAGTCGCAATTTGCTCAAACTTAACCTCGTGTGAAGCAAGAATAACCAGCTTATTTTCAGCCAATTTCTCAATTTGCTCAAAAACAATTTCAACTGTCCCGCTGTCTAGATTCGCAGTCGGTTCGTCCAATATGGCGATTGGTTTCGGATACAGCATCATGCGGGCAAGTGTTACCAATTGTTTCTCGCCTCCTGAGAGCTGTTTCCCATCATGACTCAGCATGCTTTGCCATCCGTCATCCTTTTTAGCCAAAACTTTATCTAAAAACGCGGGATATTGGTTTTCATTTTTAAATTCCTTGTCGAGAAATACATTGTATCGCAATGTTCCGTCAAAGATAAACGGAAACTGATTCATGTAAGACGAATTTGTTTTAAGCCATTGCAATGACTGTTGGCTGTTATTTCCATTTACGGATATCCTGCCATCATCAAGGATTAAATTGCCCGAAAAGATTTTCAACAAAGTCGATTTTCCCGATCCTGATATGCCTTTTATCAGTACCAGACCTTTCCTTGGTAGCTTCAAATGAATATTGTGCAGCACTTTTTCCATGCTATTCGGATATGCAAAACTCAAGGCATTGATTTCAAGCGTCGAAAACGGTTCATTGTCAATTGTGGAGGGCGCTTCAATCTCCTCATTGTCCAATAAGGGCATCAATAATTTAGCCGATGCCAGCGCTTTATTTCTGTCATGATATGCACTCACAAATTTCCTCAAGTAAAAGAAAAAATAAGGAGCCAAAATGAGCAAAAAGAGCGCAATATGAAAATCATATCCTTTGCCGTAATTGCTTCCGGGAATGATTCCGAGAAGACTTAACCCAAGATAAATCGCAACTCCGGCAATGGCAATTGAAACAAATAACTCCAATAATGCCGAAGACAAAATGGCAATCCGCATGACATTGGAAGTTGCACTATTGAGCGCCTTGCTTTTTTTCGACAAAAAACGGGATTGCAATTTTAGGTTATCTAAATTCACGATTTCGGCAATTGTATGAAGACGATTGTAAAAGACTGCCGAATATTTCATAAACAAATTGATGTGTTTTTTATGCAGCGATGTCGCGCCAACGCCAATCATTTTCATCAACAAAGGAATCACCAGTATGGAAACCAAAAGAGTTATTCCCACCCATATTTCAAGCCAAAAACTCAGACCCAACAAAAGCACTCCAACCTCTACTGACGCAATGGCATAAGGAATAAAAAATGAAAAGAAAGGTTTTAAATCATCGCTAACTCTCGTAACCAACAAAGTACTTGAGACCGAATCTTTTTGACTGGTGTTTAATAAGTTAGGATAAAGCTTCTTTTTAATTTCGGATACAATAAAATTTCCTGCCTGATAGTTAATTATTGAGGAAAAATGGGCAAAAACATATCTGCCCGCAAGGAAAGCAAATGCATAAAGCAGTTTGTCAGGGAGTATCAGCCCCTCATTCAGCCAAATTGTAGCAAAATCGGACAAATACCAACTAAAAACGACAAAACATCCGGCACTTAAAAGTGTAAAAACCGAAGCAGAGATATACGAGCGTTTTGCTTCGCGTATCCATTGAATGAGCCAGCGGGATGCACTTTCCGGATTTTTCATTGACTAGTCCGTTTTTTTTCTTTGTACGTTTCAACCGGCTAAGTTAATAATTTACATGAAAATTGCGGGAGGGAGATCCTTAACGGGTTTCCAGCATGGTAATTGTCTTTTTATCGACATGAGGAAGGGCTTTTATCGTTTTTTTATTCGGCAAAAATTTTGAATCGAGACTACCCAATTTTACGATAAAACCGGCTTGATTTCTTACCATTTCAACAAAATCACTGTATTCTATAATCGCCTCATAACGATAGACATAAGCATTTTTTATCGGCTCAGCATACACTTTTTCTGCAGCAATTAAGGATGTCTCATTTAAACCAACTGCACATTCTGAATGTCCTGACAAAGCTGCTTCAGAATACACGCTAAACATCATCCGCACTTGTGGTGAGTCAACCGTATCGCGAAAGGTGAAATCAACACTTGCTTCTAATTCATCATTGCTTTCATAATCCAATGGTTTCACAAAGTACTGAACAGCACCAATATCGGTATAAAACAGATGCACGTATTTTTCTGTTTTTCCGGTGCTTTTAATGCCGGTACAAGAAAATAGAAATAAGGAAATTAAACTAAAAAATACGATTTGCCGGAGTTTCATTATTTTGGAATTTTTCATAAATAAATGCAGAATCTTTGCTCACAAAGCTAAACAAATAATTTTGATTTTTTTTAATCAGATATCTTACCGAATACAGAGAGTCATGATGATTTAGCAAACGAATAACTTTTTCGGTTTCAATCATCTCAAGAAAAGCCGTGTCATTTGTTTCATATACCTGCGCCAAATCGGTGATGGATTTCCCGATAATCATGCCAATAAACAGCTCATAGTTTTCTGAAACGACATACCGGTTTAATGGAATTTGAGCAGTGGGTAAATCGTTATATAAGAAATACTTTTCAATAATTGATGAATCAATTTCACCTTCTGTTTCCATGCTATCCAATTGAAAAGAAAGATTATTTCCGAAGCTGATTTTTTCAATTTCAACATATACACCGGCCACTGAATCGTAAATAGAATCTGTTTGATAACCTTTCAAATGCGAGAAGCCTTTAACCTCTTGATTATCTGGTTGTTTTGGTGATTGGCAAGCGACGAGCACTCCCAGTGCTACTACAATTAATATGGATAGCTTTTTCATTTTCAAAAAGAATTAACGGAAAATATTCAGTAAAATAAACTCTGACTCTGATAAGAAAACGTCAAAGATAATGTGCTATATTGCGATGTACTGATCCATCCGCCGACGAGGAAGTGAGCAATTGTCAAAATACAATATTTGGCGTTTTCTTGCAGAAACTAATTAAAAAAAAGCTGTCTAACAAATAGTCAAACAGCTTTTCATAAAAACACAAAGTCTTATTCTCCTGTTACAATTGTTTCATAAGTAACGATAATATTCAAAACATTTTTTTGTTTCATGTCAACTGTAGAAATTTTGGTGATTCCACCATTTCTAGCAGCTTTTTGAATACTAGCATCTTGGTTAAAGAAAAGAATTCCTAAATAACCAGTTGCAGATGAAGTACCAACTTTTGAACCCATTGAGTTACTAGTTGCATTCACGGGAAGTACAACTGAACATGCAGCAAATAGTGCAGCAGCCATAACAGTAAGAGCAATTGCTTTAATTTTTTTCATAATATTACTTTTTTGATTTAGTTTGCTTCAAAAGTAGTACATATTTTTAAAAATACAAACGAATTGCACCAAAAATATTTGTACCTGCTTGCGGGAAATAATAAGCCCATGTTTTTTCAGTCAATGCACCATCTTCAGTTTCAAACCACAAACCGCCATAGGCATCGGAACTATACACCTCATTAAAAATGTTATTTACTTGCAATCTTAATTCAATTTTTGGGATAATCTTTGTAGAAAATTGATAAAATAACTCCAAATCATTCACAAAATATGCATCTAACATGCGATTTTCGCTGGAAGTATTATCAAAATATTGTTTTCCGACATATTTACTGATTAAACTTACATCCAAACCTTGAAAAATATGAAAACTGAGTTTCGAGCTTCCCACAACAGAGGGGGAATACGCAATATCTGTTTCAGACAATGTCCGAGGCTCGTAAGTTTCATTCCAATCCGCATCGTAATAACTTGCCCAATAAGTGAAATTTCTGATTTTATTTTGACTAAGCGTTAAATTCGCATTCCAATCAAGAAAATCGAAGGCTTTAATACCGGCCATCATTTCAATTCCTGCACGGTATGAATCTTCTACATTCGTCATAATATCATAACCGACAGCTGATTTTTCGCCGGTCGGGACGAGCTGGTCCGTGTAATCCATATAATAGAAGTTCACACTGAGAGCAAGTTTATTCGCCTGATATTTATATCCAAATTCATAATCCAGCATTTGTTCTGCTTTCGGTGTTTTATTTGGATCTCCGGCGGCATCTTTAAAATGTGTCCGTGTCGGCTCTCTATGCCCCATTGCAAAGGATGCATAAGTTGCCATACGATCAGATATCACATAATGGACACCTGTTTTGGGATTGAAAAAATCAAATTGATGTGTTTGGGTTAAATCCGTTTGCGAACCATCAGGCATAAGGTCATCACTATCTCCGGTCAGAGAATAATTAATGTGTCGATATTGCAGATCGCCGAATGTGCTCAAGTTTTCATTAATCAGATAATTGAGTTTTGCGTATGCATTGGCATCATCTTTTGTCCCATTATTAAAATAATATTCATGTCCTTTATCGGTATCACCGGCATATCGCATCCAAATTAGGCGTCCAAAATGATCACCGTCGTAACGATTCCATCCGCCACCGAAACTTGCATCAAAGCGTCCTGCATTGTAATTTACAGAAGCAATTGCTCCGTAAAAATCATTTCCCATCCATTTCCGGCGAACGAGGTCTGTATGTTGAATTGTTGTATCTCCAATCATAACATCAGGCAATTGATAATAAGCGAAACTCATGTTCTGCAAATCACCGAAACCATAGGTGTTTTCATAATCAACATCAAAATATTGCTCATAATATCCGTCACCACGGGTATAATGACCAGACACATTAAAATTCAATTTATTGGAAACCACATGCGTATAATGCAAATGATAATGCGTTTGTTTGTAATTATCGGTTTGCCCGGGATATGCTTTCAAATTTCCGTCGGCATCGAGATATAATCCGGCAGGGTTAAACTGACGGTTTGGGTTTTCTGAATTGAGCGAATCCTGTGGAACACCCCACCAAGTAATACCTGTTGTTTGGTTGCCCCGAATTATACTTGCTTTCAACAAATCATTTTCACCACGATAAGCCGCCGAAAGTTGAAAAGATTCATGATCGACAAATGCTCTTTCAATCCAACCGTCTGAAAGCACACGAGAAAAGCGGGCATCCATTGTAAAATGCTTATTAATTAAGCCGGTTCCTGCCATTGCGGTTGCTTTTAAGGTGTTAAATGACCCACCAAGCGCCTCAAATTCTGCATAAGGTTTTGCATTCAGTGCTTTGGTTTTAAAATTCATGCTTGCCCCGAAAGCTCCTGCCCCATTTGTTGATGTTCCAATTCCACGCTGAATTTGCACCGACGACACGGAATTTGCAAAATCAGGCATATTCACAAAATAGGTTCCCTGCGATTCAGCGTCATTGTAAGGTATTCCGTCAATCGTAACGTTTACACGTGTCGGGTCGGTTCCCCGGATACGAAATGAAGAATATCCAATTCCGGTACCGGTTTCGGATGTTGCAACCACAGAAGGACTTAATTGCAAAAGATACGGAATATCGCGTCCCATATTATTGCGTTTCAGCTCCTCCCCGCCAATATCATCATACGATGTTGATGCTCTTTCGCCGACACGAGTAGATTGCACCAAAACATCCTCTGTAACATGGGCTTTCCGCGTCAACTGCACATTCATTTCAACATCTTTTGATGCGATTTGAAAGGCTTTAATTAAGGGTTCATATCCGATAAAACTGAATTTAACCTGATATTTTCCCGATTTCAATCGGATGCTGTACTCGCCGGAAACATTACTGAATGTCCCGCTGTATGCATCCACAATTTCGATGTTTACTCCCGGTAAAGGCTCCTGATTTTCATCACGTACGATTCCGGTTAAACTTTGCGCAACTGCACCGATTGCGCCCAAAAACATAATTACCACAATAAGAAATACTCGTCTCATAATACATTTTTTAAGTGAACAAATATTTCTTAATGGACCTTAATAAAAATCTGACAGATTACTCTTTTTCCCTGCGCCGGCATTATCCGTATCAGGTTCGAAGGGTTTGATCTCAGCCTGGTATTTAAGGCACCCCATTAAGATGCGACAAAGTTAAGAGATTTATTTTGAATAAAACAAGGAAAATATCAGGAAAAGTGTTTTTGTTGAATCCAGTTCGGCGAATATCGCTTTATTGATAGCTAAAAAAACCTAATGCACTGATTATCACATACAATTTTTTAGGGCGTTATTCTGATGTACAAAACAGGAGTAAATCCAATAAAAAATCCCAACAAAATAATTTGTTGGGATTACTTATTTATTTGACATCATTTAAAAAGTATATCGTATGGAAAGGGCACCATTATCTCCCCAGAACCCGGTATATCCGATAATATTAAAAGCCGGTTTCCAGTCGATACTTAAACTTATCGGGACGACATCAAAAACATATTCCAATCCGATAATTGCATCAACACCAACGACTATATAATCACCATCGGTTTCAAACCATGGATTATAACGAGAATCCTGCCAAAACCCAACATGACCACCTGCCCCGTAAAACCAATATAATCCGGGGACCTCACTAATGTTATTTTGGCGTTCAAACAAGAGCGTCAAATTCAATCCACGATAGCGAGTTGCTGCGATCACTTCAAAAGCTGAGCCACCCATCACATTTTTATAAGTAATTCCATTTGACAATCCGCCACGAATTCCAATTGCTGCATTATATTGAGCATTCGCGGCAAATACACCCAAAAACACAAATCCGAAAATTAAAATCAATCGTTTCATAATTTCATTTTTTACAAAAATATCGTTTAACATATACTCCAACAAGGAAATAAATAATATGTTCTTTAAGTTTTAAACATTCGCTGTTCATGAATCATTAGCGCTATTTTAGAAAATTTTCTTAGCTTTGATTTTTCATCAATGCTGATACTTATGTATGATAAGCTAAAGTTAATGGATCAGGCACAGTTGAATTTTAGTGATGGAGGATTGGCTGCCCTGAATATTGCAATTGCATTTATTATGTTTGGAGTGGCTTTAAAAATCACTCCGCAAAGCTTAAAGAATCTGATTGTTAAACCGAAAGCGACAATTGTCGGTGTGATATCGCAATTTGTTTTATTACCCGCAGTCACTTTCGGACTTGTCATGATTTTACATTCACTCGGCATAATTACCGTCGGTGTGGGCATGGGAATGATATTAGTTGCAAGTTGTCCCGGTGGGAATGTTTCGAATTTCATTTCGACATTTGCTAACGGAAATCCTGCTTTATCAGTCGGACTAACAGCCATTGCAACCATAGGTGCAGTTTTTATGACACCAATTAATTTCATGTTTTACGGCGGATTATTTGCGGCAAACTCGGAGCTTCTACAACCGATTAGCATTGATCCGGTTACCATGTTTAAAACCGTTATTTTGTTATTGGGAGTCCCTATTACGCTGGGTATTGCTTTCAACTGGAAATTTCCAAAAACTACAGAGAAAATTTATAAAACCATTCAAAATATTTCATTGTTTTTCTTTTTGGGAATGGTTGTCATGATTTTCTCAAATAATTTTGATCATTTTTTGAATTACATCGGAGCAATTATTCTTGTTGTTTTTCTTCACAATCTAATTGCGCTATCAACAGGATACGGATTTGCAAGCCTCTTCAAGCTAAAAAAGCGGAATCGTCGTACGATTACAATTGAAACCGGAATACAAAACTCAGGACTTGGATTGGTTTTAATTTTTACCAGCGGATTGTTTGACGGCATGCAAGTTGGCGGCATGGCAGTAATCACCGCATGGTGGGGCGTTTGGCATATTCTTGCCGGACTGGGAATTGCAAGCATTTGGAAACGAATACCTTATACAGATGAATAAAAAACAAATCAAACATATCACAAGTTACTCTTGGTCATATCGAATTCTCAGCATTTTCGTGGATTTAATGCATACGCTGTTTTACAGAAAAATTGTGGTTGAAGGAAAAGAAAATATTCCCAAAGATGCATCGGTTATTTTTGCACCGAATCATCAAAATGCACTGATGGATCCGCTTGCAATTACTTTTTCGGCCAGGCAACAAGTGGTGTTTTTGGCAAGAGGAGACATTTTTCAAATTCCACTACTCCCCGCTTTTTTTCGTTGGTTGAAAATTCTGCCGGTCTTTCGTATCCGAAACGGGATTAGCAGCTTAAAAGGCAATGATGACAGTTTTAATTCTGCAATGCAAGTGCTGGAAAAAAAACGACCAATCTGCTTGTTTCCCGAAGCAGCACACAGCAACAAGCGACACCTGCTTAGCTTTAAAAAAGGAATTCCCCGCATTGCATTTTTGTCCGAAGAAAAACACAATTTTCAATTGGGTGTACAAATTGTCCCGGTAGGAATTTTCTACAGTAAATACAACACTTTCCGCAGCATTTTACATGTGCGTTACGGAAAACCCATCAATGTGTCAGATTACAAAGCGGATTATGAGGAGAATCCGAATCAGGCAATGCTTAAGCTTCGAGACGACATGAAAGAAGCAACGAAACCACTTGTCATTCACATAAATACCCTCGATTTTTACGATTTATACGAATCAGTACGCACCATGTATTTTAAAAACATGGCAAAACGGCTAAAATTTGACAAGCTCAATCAAAATAATCGGTTTATTGCCGATCAGATGACGATAAAAATGCTGGATAATTTTGCCGAAAAGTATCCGGAAGAGATGGGAATTTTGAATCAAAAGATGAAGGATTACACCGAGTTACGAATAAAATATGGACTCAAAAATCAGTCAATTGCTAAAGAAAAAATCAATGCGTTTCGATTAATCTGGAATGCTTTTTTACTTGTGATTTTTTCCCCTGTATTTATTTACGGATTAATTAATAATTTACTGCCGTATGTCACTCCAAAACTCCTAGTCTTAAAGATAAAAGACAAGCAATTCCATTCATCCGTGAAATTTGTTTGGGCATTATTTGTCTTGCCGATTTTATATTTGGCTCAGGCAGGCATATTCTGGGCAATTACCGATAATTTTTTGTGGGCGGTTTTGTATCTAATTTCCATTGGGATTTTTGGATTGTTGGCACAATTGTACGCCGAGTGGCTTGCACTGATTCGCAGAGACTTAGGCTTCTATCGAATCAAAAAAGCGAAACCCAAAGTTTACCGAAAAATCAAATCTTTACATGCCGATATTTTGCATTATCTGGATAGAATTCAAACGCCTGAAGTTGAGATTGATTAAAGACTGAAGCGGGCTACAAGCCTTGAACCTGCCTGCCTGCAGGCAGGTTTACTGCAATCTCGGATATTATTTTCATACATTGTTAGTGGCTTTTAGCCTTTCATTTTTTTCTTGCTTTTTCTCTTTTTCGGTTTAGGTTCGGGAAGTTCTTTAACAGTAATCCTTACTAAATTGCTAATCCAGTTTCGATCTTCCAATTTATCTTCAATAAGGAAACTCGGTTTAGCTCCAGTATATGGTGGTGCTTCAACAACATCTTTTATAAATGACCTTCCAGATTCGGTTGGTTTTATAAATAGTTTGTTATCGCATATGAGTGCAAAAATTTTCCTGTCAGAGAATATTCCATATTCTCCAAACATCCCTTTAACAGTGATTTCTCCTGCATTTTCAATTTGGTCAACAACGAAATCTACAAACTCCCTATCTGATGCCATTTTTTTAATTATTATTTCAACTTAAATACAGGATTATAAATCAGTCCAATAACATTTCCCCAAGGGTCTTTAACAGATGCTACTATAATTGGTTCACCTACGCTATGTGGCTTTTCATTTTCTATAGCACCTGACTCAAGAAAGTGTTTATAAACTTTTTCAATTTCATTCACTCCCCAATAAGTAAGTACACTTTCGGGTTTATCTGTTGTTGGATTCTCCTCTGGAAGAAGTCCAAGTTCATAACCGCCAATATTAAATCCGACATAGAAAGGTTCGTCAAAGTATGGTTCAGTTCCAAATGCTTTTGCGTACCATTTTTTTGCTTTATGAATGTCCTCTACTTTGTAGATAGTCGTTCTTAATCCGAGTATGCTTTGTTTTTCCATATTATTAATACGATCAGTTTGTTCAGTGTTCTGTTGTGAAAATCCGGTTTGAAAACCAAAAATTAGAATTCCAATAAATAATATGCTTTTCATATTTAGTTCATTTTAATTGCCACTAAATCATTTACATACACAAACCTCTCACAAAAGTCTGTGCTCTAAAACTATATTCGTAGGTTAAGCATTTGCAAACGAGTTAGCTTGTGGTTTCTTGCGTAAGATAGCATAAATTATGCAATATGCGTGAGGTTTTGTGAAGATTTTTGGATGCTTTGTTTGCATTGCACAGAGTGCATGCTTTCTATTGCAGAAAACGGGCAGGAAATTTTGAGCGTATTAAATGGTTTCGTTTAACGGATTTGTTTATGAAACGTTTGGTATTTCGGAGCACTTTTCCGTCAAATCGCCACAAAGCTTATTAGATTAAACACCCTCCTCTCTTGAAATTAGCACTATCCGCTCAATGATTTATACACATTGTTATAGCCATGTGCTTTATTTTCAGTCGTATAATTGCCTGTTTAGTATTAATTATTTATTGAAATACTTTTGCATCAATACCAGTAATTCATCTTTCTTAATTGGTTTTGAAATATAATCGTTGCATCCCACTTCAATTGCTTTTTCTCTGTCACCTGTGAGGGCAAAAGCAGTTTGGGCAATTATAATCACATCTTTATTAAACTCGCGGATTTTGTGGGTGGCTTCATATCCATTCATTCCGGGCATTTGAATGTCCATTAGCACTAAATCAATATCAGGATGTTGGCGGCAAATTTCGATGGCTTCTAATCCTGTAGTTACTTTAAGTATTTCTTTGCTAAAATTCTCCAGTTCTATTAAAATTAACATTTCAGAAGTTTCATCGTCTTCAGCAATTAAAACTTTCAAGCCCGAAATTTCAGGAGTTATTGGTTTTTCTTCACTTTCATCCATAAAAGCAGTAGAGATATTGATTTTCTCTTTTGAATCTAAATTGCAGGGAAGGGTAAAAAAGAAGGTTGAGCCCATAGCTTCTTCGCTTTCCACCCAAATTTTACCGCCTAACATTTCCATGTAAGCTCTCGAAATGGCCAAACCTAGACCCGCACCTTGTCTTGCCATTTTATCGATAATATCCGCCTGAATAAAACGCTCAAAAATAGCTTCCTGTCTTTCTTTTGGAATTCCTATTCCTGTATCTTTCACATAAAATTCAAATTCTTCTCCTTTATAAACATATCCAAACTCTATTGTTCCTGAATCGGTATATTTTATTGCATTTTTAACCAGATTAGAAATAATTCCATAAAACTTTTCACTATCTGTTTTAATCATTGCTTCTTTTTCGGGTAATGCACAATTAAAGGATAGATTGAGATTTTTATTATCGGCATCAAGTATTAATGAATCGTAAACAAATTGCAACTGATTGTTTATATTCGTTTCTGAAAGATTAATGTCGACTATACCCGATTCTATCTTGGAAATACTCACAATATCATTTATAATGTTAAGCATACGAGCACCACTTTTCTCGATAATCTGAATGTACTTTTGTTGTTGTTCGCCAGACAATCCAGGTTCTTTCAGTAGGCCCGCAAAACCAAGAATACCATTCATAGGCGTACGTATTTCGTGACTCATATTGGCAAGAAATGCAGATTTCAGGCGGTCGCTTTCTTCGGCTTTTTCTTTAGCTTTTAAAAGTTCTAATTCAATTTCTTTGCGTTCGGTAATATCTTCTTTTACTGCTAAATAATTGGTAATTTCGCCTGTTTCATTAACAATTGGGGAGATAGTGGCAAATTCCCAATAGAGTTCCCCGTTTTTCTTTTTATTGTGAAACTCGCCACTCCATATTTTTTTTAATAGAATCATATCCCACATTTCTTTATACGTTTCTTTAGGCATATCCCCAGATTGTAAAATCCTTGGATTTTTCCCTTTTACTTCGTTAAAGGAATAACCGGTTAGTTCAATAAATTCAGGGTTTACATATTCTATGTTCCCTTCTAAATCAGCAATGATAATGGAAACAGGACTTTGCTCAACAGCTTGTGACAGCTTCAATATTTCACTTTCTGCTCGTTTACGTTCGGTGATGTCATGGGAAACAAGAAGTATGGTTTCAGAAGATAAAGGAGTAAGACTTGCAGAAAACCAAATCGTTTCATTTTCTATTTCCAATGTATAGTCCATTGTAACCAATTGCTGCATAGCTACACATTGGTTGATATAATCTTGAAAGAAATCGGCTTGTTTTTTGGGGAAAACATCCTGTACTGTCTTTCCTAATAATTCCTCGAAAGGTATATAAAGCAAAGATGGATTGGTAGGCGCAATTTCAAGATAACGCCCATTTTTGTCTAAAACAATAATTACATTATGCATGGCTGAAAAAATAGCCCGCAATTTTGCTTCTGATGCTTTTAATTCTTCTTCAGCACGTTTTCGTTTTGTAACATCTTGTGATTTTACGGCTACACCAACGATATTCCCACTTGTATCTTTTATTGGACTGTGTTTTACCTCAAAATACTGCCTCGAGAGTGATTCTTCTCCTGAAAAGGAGTTGTCAGTTATACTTTCCCCAGCTAATGCACGGTCAATATTATTTTTAGCTATTTCACGATCATTTTTAACCAGCATGTAATCCAATAAACTTTTGCCTAATTCGATATCTGCATCATAAATGACTTTCATCACTGCAGCATGATTTTTATTAAAACTTGTATAACAGTAGTTTTTGTCGAGCGAAAAAATTAAATCATTGGTACTTTCGATAATTCCCAAAAGGATATCATATTGATTTGACAGTTTTTCTTTAGCGAGACGGGTAGCTGTAACTTCTCTCTGAATTCCAAAATGTCCGGTAATTCTTTTTTGCGAATCGTAAAGGCAAATATAATCGCCTTCAACAATCATGTCTGTCCCGTCGAATTTTTTTTCGTGTGTATCAATATGCAGTTGACCATTATCAAAAAAATCTTTCCAAACCTTCCGGCCATGTTGTATATCGTGTGTAAATAAATCGTTGGGTGTAAGCCCGATGAATTGTTCTTTGGAAGCACCATACTGTTGAAGCATGGCACTGTTGATTTTAGTTACTCGCTGATGTTTGAAAACGTAATCGAGTGTTTTTTCTTTATCAATGCTACTGTTCCAAACTACGGGTTCATCAAGTATCATAAAAAAGAACCCGTCTAAGGACTGGGCTAAGAAAAGTTCAAGTCGTTCTTCGCTTTGTTTTAATTTTTCTGTAGCATGCTTACTTTCGGTGATGTCGCAAATAATATGGACAATCTCGGTTATTCGCCCCATGTTATCTAATATTGGGTCAATCGTAATCTCGAACCATTTTTCGTTAAATAATAATTGCATGGTTTCCCTTTGTTTGCTCAATTGCATTTTCACAAATGGGCATCCTTTGATACGGCAGTCGGTTTGATGAACAATTTCGTGGCAATGTTTACCTAACAGCTCAGCTTCATTCTTTTGAAACAGAATGTATGAAGCTTTGTTGGCCTGTAGTATGACTCCATTAGTATCCAATAGAAAAATAGCATCCTTCATTCCGTCAAAAGTAGTTTGCCATTTTGCATTTGTCAATAATAATTGTTCTTGAGCCAACTTGATGGACTGTTCGTTGGCCTTGCTTTCGGTAATATCTTCAACACTCGACCAGATGAATTTTTCACCCATTCGCTCAATAATTGAGCCCTGTAACCTAACGGGGATGAGTTGTCCGTTTTTATGAATGTATTCCTTTTCGTATGGTCCGTAAGTGCCTTTTAAACGAAGAGCTTCCAATTGTTGTTTTTCTTGCTCCGCATATTTTTCAGGGGTAATATCCCAATAGCTAAGTTGCAAGGTATCTTCAATGGTTCGTCCAATTATGTTAGCATAAGCTTGGTTTACATCGATCAATTTTCCGTCCATGGAGGTCAGCGCAAGTCCGATAACTGATTGTTTAAAAAGCATGCGGTTATAAGCCTCGCCTTCTGTTTGCTTTGTTGCAATCAGGCTGCGCTCTTTGCTTTCTTTGTTGTATAATGCCTGTAAAGCATTGTACTCATTTTGCAAATGCTCTAACTCATTTAAGAGTTCTTTTTTGGTTTTATTCTGATTGTCCATAGCAAAATTTGTTTAAATAATTAAATTTCATGTCGCTCTTAGCATTGGCTATAACTCGTTTATCACCCAATAATTTATAAGCTTATTTCACCCAGGAGTGAAAAAACCCCCATGTTTTGTGCAGGCTTATACACAAAACTAATCTTTTTTAAATAAATCAGCATACAGACTCTGAATGTTCTGTAAACTTTTTCTGTTATTTGTTTTCACTATTCTATCAATACTGAATTGTAAAAAACAGCCGGTTAAACCCGACATTTATGTCGGGGTTTTTAAGGCAAAAAACACAAAGGGCTTTAGCCCTGATATGATTTCATAAAAAATATTAGGCACTGGCAATTATTCAATTATTACAAATTCCCTAAAATTATCTTTATCAATTACTATACTCTTTGCATTATAGGTTTCAGTAAAAGTTTTTGGTAATTTTTGATTTTTCTTTTTTTCCCATTTAAATTCATAACCAAATATTTCACCTTTATTTTCTTCTACAAAATCGACTTCTTGTTGTTGTTTTGTTCTCCAAAAATAAGTGTGTGCAAGGCTTTGTTTATATTCAATTTGCTTAATCCGTTCTGAAATCAGAAAATTTTCCCAAAGAGCACCTTTGTCAGTCCTGAGTTCAAGTGGATTGAAATTTCCAATAACCATATTTCTGATGCCATTGTCATAGAAATATATTTTTTTATTAGTTTTTATTTCGTTTCTAACGTTTCGACTAAAACTACTCAACTTAAAAATGATATATCCTTTTTGTAAGATATCAATGTATCTGCTAATTGTGTTTTTATCAACATTTACAATTTGAGCAAGTTCAGAGTAGTTTACTTCATTACCTATTTGGAGTGCAAGAGCCTGAACCAATTTTTCAAGCACTTCGGGTTTTCTAATGTCTGCATATGATAGAATATCTTTATATAAATAGCTATTCACTAAATTTCGTAAGATACTTATTTCGTCGCCTACATTGTTTAAAACATCTGGGTAAAATCCGTAAAGTAATCTGTTTTCTAAATTTTGCTCAGAGTACAGATATCCATGGTGGTTTTCATATTCTTCCCATGAAATTGGGAACAATTGATATTCCCATTTTCGTCCAGTTAAAGGTTCATTTATTTTATTTGATAAATCAAAAGAAGATGAACCACTTGTAAATAACTGAACATCTTTAAATCTATCCGTAATAATTTTCATTGTTAGCCAAATTCCCTCAATTCTTTGTGCTTCATCGATAAAAATAAACTTATATTTTCCCAAAATGGTTCTAATTTGTTCAGTGTTGGGCTCTGTCAACAAAGTTCTAGTTATAGGGTCGTCTCCGTCAAGAAGTAAATAATCCTTTGTTTCAAGGATTGACTCAATCAGAGTTGTTTTTCCCACTTGTCGAGGTCCAATAACAACAATAGCTTTTCCTGAATCAATTCTCTTCTTTATTCTATCGTTTATAATTCTTGAATACATTTTTCTTGCAAAGATATAACTTCTAATTATTTAATTCACTAAAAGTTATATTATTTAGTGATTACGCGCTTTTTTTGCTTGTGCCAAACGTTTGATGGAATGGTGTCGTACGGGATTCCGAAGCGACTTTCTATCAGCCTGCCTGCCGGCAGGCAGGTTTACACCAACTTTTTTTACGAGCTAAAAACGCTCGCAAACCTCTGAAACCCGCATGAACCATGCCATGTGTTGAACTAAATCCACCACAGGCGGATAGCTT
Source organism: Bacteroidales bacterium (assembly GCA_027858835.1). Taxonomy (GTDB): domain Bacteria; phylum Bacteroidota; class Bacteroidia; order Bacteroidales; family ML635J-15; genus JAQIBY01. Next base: position 33,061 of record JAQIBY010000184.1, read on the forward strand.
GTTTTACCCAAAGATAATCATCTTTTTCAAAAACTGTTGCGTATATCATAATGTAAGCTGCCTTTTAGCAAATAATCAAGCTGCAAAACACACAAAACTGTCTTAAAATGCATAAGCCGGCAAAAGGATTTGGTTCAACCAGCCTGTCCAGGCTACATTCCGGGAGGAATACTCGCTGGTTTCACGAAATGTCGGGACAAGGCTGGCGCAGCGCTCATATTCCTATATATTAGCGGCTGATTTTATCTTCGTCCGTTTTCAAGTTTATTTGTTCTTCAGCATATTGCTCAAAGTCGGATGTGTCAACAACAACTGTCTTTGCCAACATATCTCCAATACGTTGATGTTTTTCTGAATTTTTAATTGCAATAATTGCAGGTATTCCATAAAAGAAAAAGTCAATTAGGTCAAGCAAGTGTCTTTTAAATGCTTGACTAAAACTAATTTCTTTTCTGTCGAGTGTTAAAACTTTTAGTTCAAATGCCTGATGACCAAATGTTCCACCGTAAATTGCTTCTATGATTACAAAGTACAAAAAATAAAAAACAGGAACCACTAAAGCAAGAAGTCCGTGAATAGATTTTCCACCTTTACCATTGTCTTCTCCGCAGAACATGATATATAAAAAAGTCAATAGTATGAAAATAGCATAGTCAATAAGTGTAGCAAAAATCCTTTTCTTGAGATTTGATTTAAATCTTAAAGTTATAGAATCATCTGACATAAAAAGTAATTTTAAGTTTCTATTATTAATGTTTTTCTTGCTTTAATTTCGTTTCTTTTTTGCCAATTCTGTTTCCGAGTTTCAACAAAATTTGCCGCTAACGGTCTCGTATAAGAATAGTAGCGGATTATTACACACTAACTTTTCGGTTAAACACAGACCTTTTTTATTATTATCTACTTTTGTTTTAGCGATTAAACCGCTATTATTTTTATACATTGTTGTACACTGGCTTTCTTCCATTCTGCGTTGGCTAAAGACATACTCTTTTGCAATTTTTGGTTGAGCTTTGGCTGGTGCAAACTGCAAATGTGTATGGCTTTGTGCGTTGGCTATTCCATTGCAATCGCGTATTTCCTTTCTCTTTGTTTGAAAGCTTCATTTCCGCCTTCAAGTATCTCGCAAACGTGTTCTTTAATACCTTTTGAATCAAGAGTAATCTTAACAGAGTCATCAAATTCTCGTGTATTTTCCAAACTACCAGAAGCATATTGAAATTTGATGCCGTTCTTGTTGGGTGAATCATTACCATTTTGATTGGCAACAATAACTAATTCTGAATCCGAACCGACTACAATATTCGGATTATGAGTTACAAGTATTATTTGACGTTCTTTTTTCTTTTTAACTAAGTCCTTGTAAATAGCTCGGTTGTCTAAATCATCTTCAGGTTGGTCAATTAAAATCGGACAATCTTTATTACTAAAATCAAGCAAAAGCAGAAGAACAACAAAAGCCTTTTTACCTTCTGACATCTGATTGAAAATGTCATCATAAACTATTTCGTATGATATTTCAAAGAAGTTACTAGCCATCAACTTTTGACATAGTGAGTTGTGACTGTATTGGCTTTTAAGTGTAAGGTTTTTTTCTAAGAGTTTATCAAATAGCTGATTAACAGATGTGAAATAATTTTCGTTAGTTTCTAACTCAACTCCAACAATGTTTTGTCCTTGATGACTTTGTTGATTGATACTGCTGTATAACAAATCCTTATATGCACGTTTATTTAGTTTAGCAGATGCTTTGATTTCGAGTTTATCTCTTGAAACACTTAAGTCTTCCTTAAAAGTCTCAATTTTGTTTAAATATTCTCGGTGGGCATCCTTGATAGAGGTTTTGAAAGATTCAATTTGCCCTTTTAGCTTGTCAACTTCGCCTTTTATTATAAGTATGTCAGCAAGTTTGTCTTTTTGAATTTTTAACTTGCTCTCTACTTCACGATACTGAGTATTATTCTGAAAGGCTTCTAGACCTTTAATATAAATAGGGTTTTTATCTATTACATCAATTGCTTTTTCATTTGCCTTTCTGGCAGATGAGTTGTTAGCTTGTATTTTATTTATTTCCGCTTCCCATTCTTGTTGAAATCTTGCTCTTAATTCATCAAATTTTCCTTTGATTTCCTTGCGATTATTTTCAGAGATTGAAACCAGTTCAAAATCAATTTCTTTGTTGATGAAGAACTTTTCTTTAAGATTTTCAATTCTTGCTATTTCATCTCCTAAAAACTGATTAGTTTTCGATAGTGAATCTTTTTGTGTCCTTAACTTGGAATAATTTTCCAAATCATCTTCTGATATTTGTGATTTGCTTTTCAGCTCTGTTAACTCTTTTGTGAGTTTTTCAATTTCAGTTTCAATTCCTTTTCTATCTCCCTTTTCCTTTAAGAGATTACGCCTTTTGACCAAATCTTCTTGTAACTGAAAAATCTTATTAACCTTATTAGTTATATCAGTGTTGTTTTCGCTACTAAAGGTTTCATAGTTTGAAATTAGTTGATTTTTAGAACTGTCTTGTTTTATAATGCTTTCTATGAGATTATCAAGTTCTTTGTTCTTATTTCTTGCTAACGTGTACATATAGCTTTGTGGAAAGTATTCAATGTCTCTTTTGTCATTGACAGTTCCATCTTTCCACGTAACAACTAAGTTGGACACGACCTCATTTACAAAGTTTATGTATTCTTCATTTCCATATTTTACTTCTTTATCACTATTAAGCTTCTTTGCTATTGCACCTAATAGAATTGATTTACCAGTTGAACGGCCACCGATAATTGAATTTAAGTTTTGGTTAAAGTGAATGTTTTGTGAATGGAAGTCGCTATGTGATATTTTGACTGAATCGATTACTTGATATCCTGCTTTTTCGTGCGGTTTTAATGCTTGAATTCTTACTCTTTGTTTTGCTTCATAAACAACTTGTTTCAAACCTTCAAATGTTTTATCAGCTTTAATCCAACAATTTTCTTTTAAAATATATTTATTAATATTATGATTATCAGAGCATATAATCATTGGAATATGCTTTTTAATAGCAGGAAATACAACGTTTAAGTAGCCTTCTTTATCTTCGGGTTTGCCCAGTTCGTAAAAATCAATACTTTTAGCAACAAGCGTTTTCTGAGCTTCACCGTGTGGTATAGAATGAGTTATGTTTTCAACTGTATTTGACTTCTCACCAGCGTGAATAGTCGTAAGACCACCTAACTCTTTGATAAGTTCAATTGTTGTTTCGAGATTACAGAAAACTTCATTAATTTTTGCTCCTTCGCCATTAATTTTTGAGATATTAGTTTTGTTCTCAATTTGTCCCCAGATATGAGTTAAGTTGCAATTTTCGGCAAAGATTCCAATAAAGTGTATAGGTGCTCGACCTCTTGAGTCTGACAAAAATTCGATTCCTGGTAGAACGGTTATTCCCTTAGCTTTTCCTAAACTTTGAAGTTCAGTAATTCTTTCAATGTCAATTACGTGATGGTCTGTAATAGCCACTACAGAAATGTCATTTGCAAAAAGAGTATCTATGATTTCTTGATTAGTCACAGATTTATCTCCGTAATCATATGATGAAGGTGTATGAAAATGTAAATCCCATTTTCTCCACTGTGAACCTTTTTCTATTTTTTCCATTTTTATTCAATTCGAGCGTTGGTTAAAACAGCACATTTTGTTTTTTTTAGCGTTGGCTTGTGTCTCGGAAAAAACCAAATGTGCTGTTTGTGCTGTTGGCTTTTCAGAGCTTGTGTACAACGTTAAGTATAAGAATAGTAGCCGACTGCGTGGCTCTTTACTGTCAAGTTACAAAAAATTTGAAGCGGGCTACAACCCTTGAATTTACTGCTATTTCGACTATTATTTTTATACATT
>JAQIBY010000001.1 GCA_027858835.1 Bacteroidales bacterium
GTCTTTTCGAAGGAACGTAACGAAGTGGAGTGACTGAGAAATCTGTAAGAATTCAGCAGACAGTTTGCTGTTTAGCACAATTTCCCAAGCACCTGACACTAGCACCAAGCACCAAATTACAAACAGTGTTTTCGTTTGAGATTTCAGTTTTGTTTTTTTTGGTGCTTCCTTGTTATTTGAATATTGAGTTTTGGAATTTTCTTGTCATCCGTCTTCGCCGGACAAGTGTTGAGATTTTCTTTCAGATTCCACTTCGACCGGCTCTGTACATCGCTCAGTCGTATCTCCTTCGAAATGACCGCATCACCTTGCGGGATGGGGAAAAAGGGCGATGACAAATAATTAGTTAAAAGTTTAAAAGTTAAAAGTTGAAAGTTATTGTCATCGCCCTTTTTCCTCCCACAAAAATTTTAAAATGTCTTTTCGAAGGAACGTAACGAAGTGGAGTGACTGAGAAATCTGTAAGAATTCAGCAGACAGTTTGCTGTTTAGCACAGTTTACTTAACACCTGACACACCAGCCTGCCGGCTGGCAGGTAAACCCTGACTCCTGATTTCTGGAAAAGAAAAGGGTAAGCTACTTGCATCGCACCGCTACGACCGTTTACCCTTGCTTCCTTCCGGATCTGGGGGAGTTCAACGGGAGCTGGTCGTACAAGACTTACCCTCGACTGCAAAAGTAATAAAGATTTGTGTATTCCCTAATTTCTTTTGTAAAAAATTCTATCTTTGTTTAAATAAAAAGTTTAAAAGTTATGGATCAGCAACAAACACCTGTTTTAAAATTTGCAATCAATTGGGGAGTTATTCTTGGAATGGTAATGATTGCCATGAGTTTACTCTTTTATTTCCTTGGAATCCATGATAATAAACGACTTGGGCTGTTGAGCTTTGGCGTTTATGTCGTCGTAATGTATTTTGCACAAAAGTCCTACCGCGACCAAAATGCAGGAATTCAAATAAGTTATGGACGTGCTTTATGGGTGGGATTTGCCTCCGGATTATTTGCAACTATCCTTATTTTATTTTATAATTTCATCTTTTTTGAATTTATGGCACCGGATTTAATGACAAAAATGATTGAAGAAGCACAATTAAAAGTGATTGAAATGGATTTGCCCGGTGATGTTGAAGCAAAAGCATTAGAAAATCAGTTGAAGTTTATGACTCCCGGTTGGATTGCAATTTTTGGTGCGTTTGGTTCAATATTTCAATCTTTCATAGCTGCGCTGCTCGGAGCAATAATTGCCAAAGGAATCACTCCGGCAGAAACGGATTTAAGCACCGATATTGATAACGAATCATAAACACGATATTATGGATTTGACAGTAGTCGTCCCTTTATATAATGAGGAAGAATCTTTGCCCGAGTTAATGGCATGGATTGCAAAAGTGGTAAAGGAAGAAGCTTATACTTATGAAGTCATCATGGTTGATGACGGAAGTTCTGATACGAGTTGGAGTGTAATTCAGGATTTAAAAAAGCAGTACAGCACTAATTTGAGAGCATTTCGTTTTCGCCGAAATTACGGCAAATCAGCAGCACTCCACACCGGTTTTCAGAATGCTCGCGGAAAGGTTGTAATTACCATGGATGCTGATATGCAGGATTCTCCCGATGAAATTCCTGAATTGTGGCGCTTGATTGAAAAAGATGGCTATGACATGATATCCGGTTGGAAAAAGAAACGTTATGATCCAATCAGTAAAACGATTCCCAGTAAATTTTATAACTGGGTTGCACGAAAAGTGACGGGCATAAGACTTCACGATTTTAATTGTGGCTTAAAAGCTTATCGAAATAAAGTTGTTAAAAGCATAGAGGTTTATGGCGAAATGCATCGTTACATCCCTGTGCTGGCAAAGCAAGCCGGATTTAAAAAAATAGGGGAGAAGGTGGTGCAACATAGAAAGCGGAAATATGGAACCACAAAATTCGGACTTGAGCGATTTATTAACGGGTTTCTGGATTTGATGTCAATCATGTTTATTACCCGTTTTGCAAAACGTCCCATGCATTTATTTGGTGTATTGGGCAGTTTAATGTTTCTGATTGGCTTTGGATTGTCGCTTTATCTCGGAATACATAAAATTGTTTCGATAAGCAATGGAGTTGTATTAGAGCGCGTTACAGAAAGTCCGTATTTTTATATTGCACTAACCAGCATGATTATTGGTGTGTTACTCTTTCTTGCAGGATTTCTTGCGGAACTGATTTCCAGAACATCAAGTGATCGGAATGTTTATCAAATTGATGATATTATTGATTAATACTTATGCATATGAATACATCGAATAAAGAAATTGATATTTTTGAATTGTATCAGAGGACTACAAATTTCATGAAAAGGCGTTGGCTACTCATAGTAATCCTTAGCTTAGTTGGTGCTGGCTTAGGTTTCGTCAAAAACAATTGTGGTCAGAGTGAATATCAGGGAAATATTGTTATTTCATCAGATATTATTGTGAAGAATGATTTATATGAAAAAATAATCCCCTTGGAGGTGCAAGGTCAAAGGCCTAGTAGCCAGCGTTTCTCCAGTTTGTTGGATGTTAAGCCTATTATGTTTAAGGAGCTTACTGCCTTTAAAATTGATACAGTAAGTTTGAAAAATGCCATAGTGCTTGAATTTCAACATAAAGATTCATTGATGGTAATAGAGATTGCAAATGCATTCTCCAATTTTTATCAATCACAATCAGACTTTGTGACCCGTTTTAATTATGAAGAGGAAATCAATCGAAAATATTTAAATTATATTGATGATGAGATTAATGATTTGAATAATTATCAAGAAAAGGTATTGCAAGGTACTGGTTCGAATGAGCTTGTTATGATGAATCTTACAGGGAGTTCAGAGGAAATTATTTCTTTGTATGAGCGCCAAGTTAATTACCAAAAGAAATTAGAAAACAAAAATGTGGTTTCAGTATCCTACGATAGTGCTTATGTTGTTCCGAAAACTTCATTAATTAATTCAATGCTATTGTGGGGATTTATTTTTGCTTTTCTTGCCTTGTTTGTAGCACTTATTTTGGAGCTTGATCGTGAAGTGAAGAAGCGAATTCAATAGAATCGGATGCTGATAATTTTTGTTCCAGATAATTATTATAGTGAGCGAGCTTATTGCTTGAAAATTCTATTGGGTAATTTATTAAATCTCGATTTTCAAATTGAAACAAGTAAATCGATAAATTCGACAATTATTGAATTGCCAAATGGGAACTCAGTAAATATCGCCGACCATTTTTTTTCTAAATACAAAGACCAAACTTATTTAAGCCGAGAAAATATTCCTGTGTCAGCAACTTTTTTTAAATCTGATTTATTATCTGAAACCAATTTGCCTGTGTTTTGGGGAGCAAGTGAAATCCATGTTTCTGAAAACACAATTCATGTTCAAGGAGATATTTTAGCATCTGCTTTTTTTCTTTTAAGTCGTTGGGAAGAAGTGGTTTCAGATACTAGAGATGGTTTAGGACGATTTCCTGACAGCGAAGCTTATTTAATAAAAAACGGATTGAATTTGCGTCCAATCGTAAATGAATATGCTTACTTTATTTTAAATTGTTTGAACAGGCTTCATTATAATTTCCCCCAAAAACACTTGCCTGATTTTAAAATTGTACCAACGCATGATGTTGATAAGTTCAGAAGATTTAACAGCAGAACGAAAGTTTTCAGAGCATTGGTCGGGGATTTGTATAAACGAAAAAGCTTTCGGCTTGCTCAATCAACTCTACGACAAGTAAGGGCAATGAAAAAAGCTTTGGTGAAAGACCCTTTTGATACCTTTTCGCAGTTGATGGATTATGCTGAAAGTGCAAATGTGAAGGCAAAATTTTTCTTCATGCCCGGTGAAATGGGAGAGCAGGATGTATATTATGACATAAATGATGCTGAAGTAAAAAAAACGGTAAAGGAGATTTTAGAACGTGGTCATCTTGTGGGTATTCATCCTGGGATGAGCAGTTTTCTGAATCAATCGCAACTACTTATTGAGATTAATCGACTGAAGCAAATTGGTGTGAATGTCACTTCGGGAAGACAGCATTATCTGAGATATCGCGTGCCTGATACTTGGAGAATCTGGGATACATTAAATTTAAACCTTGATTACGGAATGTCATATCACGAAAGTCCCGGTTTTCGTTGTGGAATTGCAAATGCGTTTCCTGCATTTGATGTTCTGTCTGGGGAACCGTTAGATTTAAAACTTATGCCAACTGTATTGATGGATCAAGCCCTATTGAAATATTGTAAAACACCAAGTGAGTTCAAAGTAATTGCGAATCAATTAAAAGCCGTTTGTAAAAAATATCATGCTGAGTTTGTTTTTCTGTGGCATCCAGAAAATATAAACACTCCTGAATGGCAGCCTTATTCTGAAATATTGAAAGATTTGTATCAATAGCATTTAATTTTCCATGATGGATAGAAATCTGTTCGCAAGATTCTGATATTCATGATTTTTAATGACATATTGTTTGCCACGTTCCCCCATTTGCTTTTTTTCGTCAGAACTAAGCGATTCAATCTTTTTTAAAGCGTTTATTATTTTTTCAGGATTTTCGGGTTCAATGGTATAACCGCATCTGGCATCACTGACAATGTCGTTCCCTGAATTAATCGCCATAATTATCGGCTTTGCTGCCATCATGTAATCAAAAAGTTTGTTTGGACCAATACCAAATCTAAAAAGAGATTGATTTTTTAATCCGAGGTACAGTATGTCAAATTCTGGTAGAATTGATGGAATGGCTTTTTTTGATATTGAATCAAGAAATGTGATGTTGTCAATTTTTAATTTCTTCGCCATTGTTTTTAATCTGCTTTTTTCCGGACCATCACCAATAAGGAAAAAATGAAAATTTTCTGTTTTTGATAATTTCGCCGCTTTAATGTAGCTGTCGAGCATATTTGCAACACCATGAGCTCCAGCATATGCGATACAGGTTTTTCCGGCATGTTTTTGTTTCCTGATTTCAGAAAAATGACTTTCCGGTGCTTGTTCTGGGTTTTCCCAATCTTCTATCCATATTCCATTTGGCACAAAAAATAACTTGTTATCAGGTAGCCCGTGCTGATTAACATGTGTTTTCACACAGGGTAAAATTGATACTACCTTATCTGCATTTGCATAAGCAAAGTTTTCCGCTTTTTGCATAATCCGTATGAAAGGATGATTTTTTGAATAACCGCCCAATTCCATTGGAGACAAAGGCCATAAATCATGGATTTCATAAATGTATTGACCACCTGTCAAATTTGCAATGCGTTTTGCGCTGTAATTATCTAACGGATAGGTTGATGATGCAATAACAACCTCAGCTGCTGTGATTTTGGCAATTTCCTTATGGTGCTTTTTTAGCTTATGGGTAAATGAAAACATGTTTAGAATTCTACTGATCCCATTGCCTGAATATTTTGGTGTTTTTAACCATAGATATTCAATTCCATTTACGATTTCAGATTGTAACTCGTGTTTGACAATCGGTTGTTTTTTTCGTGTATGGGCAAATGATGCGGATAAAATGAAAACCTTATGACCTGCTTCTTGCCATTTTTTTGCAAGATACCATGGACGGAATTCCATTCCATGATCCAGTGAACCTGCATAATGGTTTATGATTAGAATGTTCATATTTTCTGAATTTCATTGAGTATTAATGCTGAAGTGTCGCCGGTTCCATAAAGATTTTTCGGAAAGGAATTATTTCCGTTGGCAAATTTTTGATAGGCATCGTGTATTTTATTGTAATTTGAACCGGTTAATTGATTGATGTTATGTTCCACGAGTTCTGTCCATTCGGTTTCTTCGCGCATACAAATACATGCTTTTTGAAAGAAATATGCTTCTTTCTGTAAGCCTCCACTGTCTGTCATTACCATTGAACAATTCTCTAATAACCAGAGCATTTCTAAATATCCGACAGGAGAAATAGATTGAACCGTTTTGTCGAATGATAGATTAAAATGCTTCATTTTTTCTTTTGTTCTTGGATGCAGCGGGATAACAATTTGTGTTTCTGCTGAGATGCTGTTTATGGCAGATACAATTGATTCAAGTTTCGTTTTATCATCTGTGTTTTCGGCACGATGTAGGGTTGCGAGAATAAAGTTATTGTTGAAATTCGCCTTTGGTTTTTTTGCAAATTGTTTAAAATACAGCGCTGAATCGTACATGATATCACCTGTCCGTATGATTTTATTTTGTTTTAGATTTTCATGCTCTAAGTTTTTAACCGCAGTTTCAGTTGGGCAGAAGAGTAAATCCGATATTCTATCGGTTAATATTCTATTGATTTCTTCCGGCATTTTAGTATTGTGGGAGCGTAATCCGGCTTCCACATGTGCTAATTTAACATGCAATTTAGTTGCTGCCAAAGCACCTGCTAAGGTGGAATTCGTGTCGCCATAAACTAAAACCCAGTCTGGTTTTTCTTTAATCAGGATGGTTTCAATTTCTTCCAGCATTCTTCCTGTCATTGCACCATGTGACAGACTGTGTATATTGAGATTATATTTTGGCTTGGGGATTCCCATTTCCTCAAAAAAGATATCTGACATATTTGCATCAAAGTGCTGCCCGGTATGAATAATCACTTCTTCAATATTATCATGTTTATTTGCCTCTCGGCTAAATGCTGAGGCTTTAATGAATTGCGGTCTTGCTCCTATAATTGTAAGTATCTTCATTTGCACTTTTTATTGAAAGCATAAAAATATAAATTTTATGGGAATGAAGGCTTGATTTTGTTGAGCTTTTGTGATAAGCAAAATATTATGATAAGAAACACCTGATAATTTGTAGTTTTGCAAACTAAATCGTTAGCAAATGAAATTTAATAAAAGAATCTTTATCTGGCTTAAAATAATTGTTTTTTTAGCATTTACTGTTCAGTGCTCTAGTTTTAAACAAGAACAGTCTGTCGATGAAAAACAATTTAACTTTCAGGATGTTGACGTATATAGTCCGTTTTTTTGGGGATATAATTCTGATCTTGTTTATTCATGGACAAATACCGCAGAAAATTTACATCCGTTGGATTTGGGAAGAAAGGCAATGTATTCATTATATTATGGGAATTTAAATAATGACAGTGCATTGCTTGAGAATGGAAGGCAGATTTTGGAGCTCTTAATGGATTATCCTTATGTTTTTGAAGATTCAACTTCTATTGTTTACAATTACCCATTTGACCATAAAACTCTTGTTAAAGAAGAGTGGTGGTCAGGGATGGCTAATTCTGTGATTTCTCTGGCTTTTTATTTTGGTTATGAATTATACAATGAACAAGTTTATTTTGATTATTTTACTAGATCAATGAATGGATTAATTGAGGATGTTTCAAATTATGGAAGTGCTGTAAATACTAGTGATAGCACCACTTGGTTTTTGGAATATGTCCATCAAAACAGCAGCCTTGAAAATTCGTATTTTGTTTTGAATGGGTTTCTTTTTCAGTTACTCGCAATTGATTTAATTTATAAGAAAACGAATAATGAAATCTATTATGAAGCGTTTACACGAGGCTTAAATTCTCTGGTCGAAAAACAAAAGGATTTTTATTATTGTGATTTTAAATGGACATATTACATGCTTAATCCGCTTACGGTTGAGTCCGTTCATTATTGTATATATGATATGCTTTTATTAAAATCATTATATAAATCCACAAGTGAGCCATTTTTCAAAGATGAAATTGTTAAGCGAAGCTTTATTTTGAAGCAAAATTTCCCGATTTCAAAATTATCTCATGATTATTATGATGTTTATAATTTCACTTCAATTGGACCTCCACATCCATATTGGATTGACACATATCAAATAGAGTTGAGGTATTATTCTGATGATAAGTTGGTGCATAAAGATACTTTACCAAAAAAAGATTTTGATATTCCTGTTAAAACGCGTGGATTTTTAGTTGATACATTTTCGGATAAAAAGATTAATTATATTGGAGTGTATGCTATCTATAATAAGGATACTATGCAGCTTTATGGTGTTACAGCAGATGAAGTTATAGAGGTGGAGAGAGAGTCTTGGTATGTAAAGCAGTCAATTACAACAGTCAGTCGAGACTTTACAAAAGTAAATGACTCAATTTTCATTTTGAACGAACAAGCAACTGACAATAAAAGTCCTTTAACACGAGGAACGCTCTGTTTCAATTTCAAGGATTCATTAGATTTTAGTCGGAATGGATTATGGGGGTTTTTGATTAAACCTGAAGGAGAATTATCAAATCTTAAAATTACCGTCATTGACGCCACAGGAAATAGTATGTTTCGTTATTATTTGGTGCCTTCTACTGATAGTTTAAATCTCGTTTTGCTGCATAAATTGGGCTTTAATGATTATTGCAATGTTGATTGTAGTGAAATTGTGGAAATTAGAGTTGATTTTTACGCTAACTCAGAGAGACATTTAGATCGTTTTTTTATAAAAGTAAAAGGCGTTTTTGTGTTTGAGGATAATTTTGATTTATATGATTTTTTTACTCATGAAGATTATTATTTTCCTGAAAAAAGAGTTGCAGGGAATATATATTGACAATATGTTTCATGTTGGGTAATAATAAGAATTCGTGTCAGGTGTTTACTCACCGATAAGTTTTTTGTAGAATTGGAATAGTTTTTCTTCTTCAACATGCCAATTATATTTTTCATTAACTAATCGCTTCCCGTTTTCCCCCATTTCTTTAGCGAGTCTTGGGTTGTCAACCAGAGTATTAATAGCAGCTGCAATCTCTTCCGGATTTTCCGGATTAACACAAATCCCGCATTGATTATCTTCAATTATTAGCTTCCAAAGCGGGAAGTTTGATCCGATAACAGGTATTCCCGAAGCCATGTATTCAAAAATTTTGTTTGGCTGTGCATTAATATGATTCGGAACAGGTAGAAAGCTTACAATTCCTGCAATAGATGAGCTTTTAACTTTTAAGGATGTGTCTCTGTCAATAAATCCAAGGTAGTTTGTTTGCTGCCAGCCTTTTAGGGTTTTTAATTCTGATTTAAATTTAGAATCTAAATCTCCAGCTAAATCTAATTTTAAATTTGTTTTTCCAATCGCTTCAATAATCTGTGCAATTCCGCGAATTTTTGTTATTCCACCAATATAGCAGACTTTGTTTTCTTTTTTTGCAGATTTATTATTTAGGATGATTTCATTTTCAAGCGGAAAGTTATTTATGTCAATTGTGTTTTTGTTTATTTTGATAAAACGCGCTTTAATAAACGGAGTTGCCGTAATAATTCCTTCAATTTTATTGGTTATTTTATTTTCATACCATTCAACTATCAATGCAATTGGTTTTCTAAGTAATCTAGGTATATAGGGTTTACTTGCAATTTGTCTCGGTAAATCTTCATGTGCATCAAATATTATCTTAACCCCTGATGCCCTTAACTTGTTGGCTATACGTAATAATTCCGGATCGTGCAGGTGATAAATATCGGCTTTTATTTCTCTCGCTTTTTTTAGTGCTAATCTTGTCATATTTAAAAAGCGTTCCTTTCTGCCTTTTGGTTTCCCAATGTCATATATTGTAATACCGTTTCGAGTTTCGTCACCTAAGCCGTCAGCTACGATTATACTAATAGAACTCCATGTTTTTCGTAATGATGTACATTCTTTGTGAAAGATTCGAACGTCAAATCTTTTATGAACTGTTGTAATGTGACAAATTGAAATCATTTCGATGCTGTATTTGTGTTTTTAAAGAAAAATATTCCGAGCAAAATAAATAGCAGACCTGCGTGAGTTAAGAGTGTTGTGAAAAGTGCACTATTCATAAATAAAACCAGATACAAGAAACTTAGCCCGAAAAATGAATGATGCATTCTCAGTGAGTCTAGAAATTTCAGAAAGATAGCAGCAATAAAAACAAAAATAATGCTGCCAATTATCCCAAAGTTCATAAATCCATCACCAATTATTCCTGTGTTGCAACTCGTTTCAGGATTTTGGTAAATCTGTTCTCCCATAAGTAGCGTAGGTCCCAAGTGATACGGGTAGTCAATTAAAGGACCTAGAAAGCTGTGAGATAAGTAAATGTGGTTATCTTGAAAAAAGCTGAAGTAGTAATCGCTGATATACACCGGTAAAAAGAAAAGGCGACGAACAAAGATAGATTCAGGTAATATATTACCACTTGTGCGAGAAAATATAAGTGTCCCTGCAAAAACAAGTAAAAACCCTATGAGCATTAGGCCTGCTTTGGCTTTATAATCTTTGAAATAGAAAAAAATGAACACAACGATGATAGATAAAAATACTGACTTATGTGGGTTCACAAGAAAAAGATACAGCATGAAAACTGTTCCGATTATCCAAAGCAATTTTTGTTTTTTTATTAATCCGTAAATAATTAACGAGGGTAAAAATATTTTAGTCAATGGACCGAGTAAGTATGCTGTAAATATGTTTGAATGTAGCCTAGCTTCGGCTCTCACCTCATACAATTCATTTCCAAAGGATAATACCGATGAATTAATTGAAAAGCCGTATGCTTTAACAAAAGGAATTAACATTAATATACTTAATGTAATAAGTATGATTTTTTGCTCTTGATATCTGACTCTAACGGACTTTATGCTTGGGATTGTTAGGTATTTCCAATTTAAAAAGAAAATAAAAAGTAAGGATAACAATGGTATATAAACTGTTGTTCCTGCCAATTGAAACATTATTAGGGATGGAACAAAAAATCCCATTGCAGCAAATAAGCTTAGCACATACATAAAATCTGATGCTTTCGGCAAAATAAACAAATTAATTATTAGAATAAGGAAAAGAATGAAGCCTGCAATTATCTTAAAAAGATCAGGCGCTAAAACAAAACCATTCGTTTCAAAATGTGCATGGACAAAAAAGACATATTCAAATATCAAAAATGCATAAAATGTAATAAAACAAATTATATGAACATATCGGTTTGATAATAGTCTTTGTAACATTATTATTCTAAAGATTTATCGTATTTTTTACAGATATGCAAAGTTAACAGATAATACACAATATAGCTAACTAATACGATGCCTGTATATATTTTCAAGAAACTGTAAATGTCAAGATGTGCAAAAAAGAATAATGAGGACACGATTATAAAGAATGAGAACTGCCAAATAGCTAAATACTTTAGCTCTTCTAGCACTGTAAATGTAATGCTAAGGGGCGAAACAACAAACTGTATTGCAAAGGCTGAAACTAAAATGCCGGAATATTTGCCGGATTCAAGCCATGTGTCAGAAAATATAAAACTGAAAATTTCCTTACCCCATATCATAATAACTAATGCAAATGGTGCAATTGCTAATGTAAGCAGTAAGCTCGTTTTAATAACATTTTTTGTTAGCGGTTTTTTCGCATTTCTCTTATCGCTGTATTCTTTTAAAAGCACTTGTGTTAATGATGCCGTGATAAAAGCAATAGGTATTGCCAAAATTTGTCTGCTTAAATCAAAATAGCCGGCAGAATCATGGTCAAAAAACTTATTTATCAAAAAAACAGGTAGGAGCATACTCGTCGTATTGAGGATGGCCGGCAATGCTTGATATTTAGGGAAATTAATATACTTCAACAAGGATTGTTTAACGCTATGAGTCGAAATGTCTCTTAATGAAAAATTATATTTAATCATTTGTCGAATCCCCGAAAGTATGTGTCCGATATTTCCGATCAAATCTCCAAATACTAAACCTAAACTTACTGTTTTAACACCTAATGCGGATTGAGTTAGGCCTTCACTGCTACGCCTCACAACTTTATTAAGTGCGATGGATTTAAATGCTCCGTTTCTTGTAAGCCAAAAATTAATAAGTTGATATGCGCTGAAAAGAAAGGCACTTGCCGGTATAAAATATAGCCAATGTTTAAATTCGATCGGGAAGTTTAAGGCTTCAACTAAAAATCCACAAAAACATATGATGAAAATTAAACTAAGTAAATTTATTAATAGGGATATCAACAAACCTCCGATGACTAGGCTATTTCCTGTTACCTTATCTTTAGGTAAAACGATGGAAAACTCATATCTTAATGTAGAAATAATAGCAAGAATCCCTGCAATACTCATATAGACAGCAAATGCTCCAAATTCTTCAGGAGTATATAATCTTCTGACTATTACTTGAAATCCGATAAGAAGAAATTGGGCAATTGCTGTTCCTGTTACAAGCGTTGCAACATTCTTGAAAATGCGATTTTTCAGTATGGTATTTATTAATTTCAAACTTATTGTTATTTTTCATTGAGTCCAAAAGTAAGCATTTTTATTAATAAACGTATTGATGGGCTTTCGTTTGAAAAACAACAGATTATCATTTACTTTTTTATAATGAGTTTTCTGGAGACATAGCCTTATACCACTCAAAAAATGCTTTCAATCCGCTATGTAAATTCGTTTTTGGATTGTAAGCCAGTCGGTTTTTTGCTTTTCCGCAATCAGACCAAGTGCCGAAAGATTCTTCTTTGAGCATAGGAATATGATGGTATTTTCCGTGTTTGCCAATGACATGTTCCAGTTCTGAAAGCATTTCGCTAAGTGTTACTTTTTCCCCGTATCCCAGATTAAAAACTTCAAAGCCTGGTTTTGTGTAGCCCATACTTGCGATTGCACCGGCAACAATATCACTAACATAAGTGTAATCTCGATAAGATTTTCCACTGCCGTACAAATCAATTGGCTCATCATTCAGAATTTTCTTGGTGAAACGATGCATTGCCAAATCGGGGCGCATCCTTGGTCCAAATACTGAAAAAAAGCGCAAAGCGATGAATTGATTTTGATTTTCCGATGCAAATTTTTGTCCAAGTCGTTCGCACTCTAATTTGTTTTGAGCGTATGGACTCAGTGGTTTTAAGTCGGGTAAGTCTTCATGCCAGGGTTGTTCTGTATGATTACCATAAACAGAACTGGAGGATGCCATGATGATTTGCTTTATCTGATTATTCAGGGCAAATTTTAAAAGTGCAATGCTGCTTTCTATATTGTTTTCACGATAAATATCTGATAATTCAATGGATTTTCTTACACCGGCTTTCGATGCCAAATGAAAGACACTGTCAATTTTGCAGCTTTTTAATGCCTTGATTGAGTTGATATTACGCAAATCATCATGAAAAATCTGAACATTAGGATTTTTAATAATCTCCTGAATGTTTTTTTGCTTAATGGCAGGATTGTAGAAATCATCAAAATTATCAATGATGCTTATTTTGTACTTTGTCTCCAAAAGTGCTTCTGCAAGATGGCTTCCGATGAAACCGGCTCCTCCTGTGATTAAAACATGCTTCTGCGCACTAATCATTTTGCTTCAAATTCTTATAATACCAACCAATTGCTTCTTGCAATCCTTGATGCACATTGTATTCCGGCTCATAACCAAGTAATGTTTTTGCCTTGTCAATCGATGCCAGTGAGTGTTTAATGTCTCCAATCCGATTTTCGCCGTAAGTTGGTTTGATTTTTCCGATTTTATCATCGAAAACGGTCAATTGATTAATCAGTTCCTGTGTCAAATCATTTAGGCTTATATTGTCTCCACAAGCTACATTATAAATCTGATTCAGGGCTTTGGGATCTTCAGTAGTTGCTGCACGGACATTTGCCTGAATTACATTTTGAATGTAAGTAAAGTCTCGGCTTTGTGAACCATCGCCATGAATTACCGGTGATTCGTAATTCAATAATAAACGAATAAATTTTGGAATCACGGCAGCATAGGCTCCATCTGGGGTTTGGCGTTTTCCAAAGACATTGAAATAGCGTAATCCGATGGTGTCAATGCCATAAAGTGAATGAAAAATGTCGGCATAAAGCTCATTTACATATTTTGTAATGGCATATGGCGACAAAGGTTTCCCAATACGATCTTCTTGTTTCGGCAGTGTTTCATTATCACCGTAGGTGCTAGAGCTTGCGGCATAAACAAAGCGCTTTACTTTCTGCTCCTTTGCAGCGGTAATCATGTTTACAAAACCACCAATATTTACATCATTGGTTCGTTGCGGATTTTTGATTGATCGTGGTACCGAACCGAGTGCTGCTTGATGAAAGATAATGTCTATATCCTTACAGGCTGAAAAACAAGTATCCGAATCACAGATATCGCCTTTAATAAACGTGAAATCAGGATTTTGCTCATAAGCTTTCAGGTTATTAATATTTCCTGTAGAAAGATCATCGAGACAGGTGACTTGATTTTGCTGGTTAAGCAGATAGTCAATCAGGTTGGAGCCGATAAATCCGGCTCCTCCTGTGACTAATATTTTTTGGTTTTTTAATCTTGGCATCATAAGCCACTATTTTGCGTAGTTGACTGCTCTGGTTTCGCGAATAACAGTAATCTTAACTTGTCCCGGATATGTCATTTCATCCTGAATTCGTTGTGCGATTTCATTGCTGATTTTAACTGTGTCGCTGTCTGATACTTTTTCACTTCCAACAATTACGCGCAACTCACGTCCTGCTTGTATGGCATAAGTTTTTGTTACGCCTGGGTAGGAGAGTGCAAGTGATTCCAACTCTTTAAGTCGTTTGATGTATGATTCGACAATTTCTCTACGGGCACCTGGTCTGGCACCTGAAATTGCATCACAAACCTGAATAACCGGTGAAATTAATGATGTCATTTCAACTTCGTCATGATGACCCCCGATGGCATTAACAACATCTGGTTTTTCCTTGTATTTCTCGGCAAGTTTCATTCCGAGGATTGCGTGTGGCAATTCCGGCTCATCATCCGGCACTTTACCAATATCGTGGAGTAATCCTGCACGCTTGGCAAGTTTTGGATTTAGTCCTAATTCTGATGCCATAATGGCTGATAAGTTTGCAACTTCACGAGAGTGTTGCAGCAGGTTTTGTCCGTATGATGATCTGTATTTCATGCGTCCGACCATACGAATTAATTCAGGATGTAAACCGTGAATACCAAGATCGATGGTTGTCCGTTTACCGGTTTCAATAATTTCTTCTTCTAATTGTTTTTTCACTTTACCGACAACCTCTTCAATACGAGCTGGGTGAATTCTGCCGTCCTGAATGAGTTGATGAAGTGCCAAACGAGCAATTTCTCTTCTGATTGGATCAAAAGCTGAAAGTACAATGGATTCCGGAGTATCATCAACAATGATTTCAACGCCTGTTGCTGCTTCAAGTGCGCGAATATTACGTCCTTCACGTCCGATAATGCGACCTTTGATTTCATCATTTTCAATGTGGAAAACAGAAACTGCATTTTCAATTGCGGTTTCTGTAGCAGTACGTTGAATGGATTCCAGAACGACTTTTTTCGCTTCCTTATTAGCAGTCATTTTTGCCTCATCCATAATTTCATTGATGTAAGACATTGCCTCGGTTTTGGCTTCATCTTTTAAGGAGCTCATCAGTTGGTCTTTAGCCTCATCGGCACTTAATCCACTGACTGTTTCCAGACTTTTCACAATCTCTTGATGCATTTTTTCCAGTTCTTCAGAACGGAATTCCACGCGATCTAATTGTTTGTCAAGATTTTCCCGAATTACTTCCACTTCTTTGCGGTTTCGGTGATATTCTTCCATTTTCTGAGCGTAGGTTTGCTCTTTTTGCTTTAACTTGTTTTCAGTTACCGCAATTTTTTGATCTTTTTCGTTAATAAATTTTTCATGTTCTGTCTTTAAATGCAGAAATTTTTCCTTTGCCTGAAGCATTTTATCTTTCTTCAGAACTTCTCCTTCGCTCTCAGCCTCGCTGATGATTTTCTTTTTCTTTCCTTTCAGCGCGGTATCCCACAGAAAATATGAGATTGTACCTCCGATCGCCAGAGCGACTACGCCTGTAATTATTAGTAACATAGAATTTTCATTTATTTAGTTTGTGTTAAAATATTTGCATAAAAAATGCCCGTATAATTCTTTAAGTTAAAAAGAACCCCTGTGCTAACATGGGTAGAGCTGCCTTTTTATATCTGACGTCCACTGTTTGCGTAAGCAAAACCAATCTAGGATTGGTTGAGGCCTGCCATCAACAAAAAGAGCTTGGCTCTAATAACTATAGTGTTGAGTCTCTTAAGCTGTAAAGAACTAATACGGGCAAAAATTCTTATATTTTGAGAACGTTACTCTTCTTCCAGATATGAGCTTAATTGATAATTTATTTCTCTAAGCTCAACAAGTAATGGCTCCAATGGGGAGTTTTTATCATACTCCTCCGATTTTATTGCAAATTGCAAGCCTGCCATGGATATAAAATCCTGTTCATCCATGCCTTTTACGCCTAATTGCTTAAAATGCATGGCGGCTTCTGTTAATTTACGGGCGGCTTCTCGAATCGTTTCTTCACTGTTACTGTCTGACCGCTTAATCCGTATTGGATATCTTCTATCAACGACTGATACTCTTATTTGCAACCTGTCGTCCATTACTTACATTCTGTTTATGAGAGTGATACATTGATCAACCTCCCGTATTAAATTGTTAATCTGACCTTCCGCCTCTTGTTTAATTCTTCCTTCTTTTCTGTTTAACGTAGAAGTCAGTTTTAAAGTTTCCATTTCACTAATTAAACGATTTATTTGGGCTTTTAGTTCAGTGTTTTCAGATTTTATTTTTTCATTTTCATTTGTCAATTCATAGTTTAGTTTTTTATGGTGCTGATATACAGAATGTAAGCGGGCAGTTTTTGCCTTTATGCTTTCTACTATTTCCTGATATCCTGAATTCATTTCAATTCCTTTTCACAAAAATAAAGGAAATTTCGTTTATTTGAAACTTATTTGTAAGCTAATATGAATTTCATTCAATGCTTTTATGAACAAAATTAAGTTAACAATATTATTTGGAGTTTTTTTATTCCTGTTTTTCAGCAAATTACCGTTTGTGTTTGCTCAAGATATTCATCCGCCTTTAAAGGTGCCATTAGTCATGTCGAGTAGTTATTGCGAGCCGCGCCCCGGGCATTTTCATACCGGTGTGGATTACAAAACGCAGGGACGAACCGGTTTGGGTTTGCATTCCATTCTTGACGGGGAGTTGTATCGGATGAAAATTAGTCCTTTTGGATATGGACTTGCTTTGTATATCATGCATCATGATACTTGTATGAGTGTGTATGCCCATATGGATGCTTTCCGTTCGGATATTGCTGCTTTTGCAGAATCTTTGCAGTATGAAAATCAAAGTTTCTTTCTTGATACCGTGTTTTCTGAAGCCCCATTTTCGTTTAAGAAAGGGGATGTAATCGGATATGGTGGAAATACAGGGCATTCATTTGGGCCGCATTTGCATTTTGAGATGCGAAAATGGCCATCCGAAAATGTAATTAATGCACAAAACTATTTTCCGGTAAAAGATAATATTGCACCAGACTTTTTTTCTGTAGTGCTGTATGATGTGGATCATCCGGATTTGTCGGAAAAACTTCGTGCAACTAGATATCCGGTAACGGGATCAGGAAAAACTTATCGTCGCGGAGAGTTAAGTTTACCTGCAGGAAATTGGGCTGTCGGGGCTGAAGTGAAAGACCGGATGAACGGGACGCATCATCGATACGGGGTTTTGGAACTGAAGCTTTATGTGGACGATCTCTTAGTTTATCACAGTGAAATTGATGAGTTTGACTGGGAAGATAATCGGATTTTTGAAGCTTGGTTTGATGCCTATTATCTCGAAGGTAAATCGCAATATGTGCAGCGATGTTTTCGAGAGCCTGTCAACAATTCTAAAATGTTGCTACATGTGGAAAATGATGGCATTATTAACTTAAAATCAGGTGAAACCAAAACCATAAAAATTGAAGCACGAGATGGGGCAGGAAACTGGTCTGAATGCAATTTTAAACTTCTTGGAGCCGATTTGGAAAAACAAATTTCAAAAATGACTGTTATGGCACATGACAAACCACAAATTGTGCTGGGGGAAGGGTTTTTTCTTGAAATTCCAGCAAATGCAATGTATCGAACTGGTAGTATTAAGCTTTCGGTTGAAAAATCTGCTAAGCATGGTAAAATATGGCATTTTAATGATCCGTGGTTTGCTTTTGCAAAACCGTATAAGCTTGCTTTGGATGGGTCGGAAATCCCTTGGGAATACCGTGATAAAGCATTGTTGATGTGGACTCGTAACGGAAGACGCCGGCAGATGTCGGGTGAATGGCAATCCCCTTATTATTTGGTGGAATATGATAAGGCGGGAAGTTTTTATTTTGAGATTGACAGCGTGGCTCCACAAATTCATGGCGGATTTCGTGATTCTGTGAGCTTGAATTACGGGAAAAAGATATCCTATCGGATTTCAGATAATTTAAGTGGAATAAAAACCTATAATGCCTGGATTGACAATGAATGGGTGCTTTTGAGGTATGAGCCGAAATCCTGGGAAGTTTTTTATAAAATTGACAATCGAATCAAAAAGTCGCAGTGGCATAACTGGAAAATCCGTGTTGAAGATGCAAAGGGAAATGCGACTGAATCAAATTTTGTGTTTTATTACTGAGTTAAGTTCAGAAATCTTTGTGATTTTCACTCGATTATCTGATTGTTGAAACCATAATTCACCTACGTTAATGTAAATCGCATTTCCTTCTGTATTTAATCGCCAGTAAACCGTATTGCTTAGTGCTTGTAGTATTTGTTTTGAGAAGATTGTATCCCAACGATTTAAGGTTTCTTTAGGGCTTTTTATGGTTTCTTTTTTACCCTGGTTTATGAATTCAAAGGGATATTGCATTAAGCAATGTGCAATTAGCTCATGATTTTTTTCTTCAAGATGATATTTCAGGCTCAAATAGCTTTCAATAAACTGCTCATTCGTCATTTTTGTTGTTTTGCTGTAATCAATAAATTGACTATCCATAATCTCCAGTTTCTTTTGAAAATCATAAAAATTGTCAACATCAATCAGTAATGATTTATATTGTGTTTCGTAATCTTGTGTTGTCATTTTTTGATTCTTTCGTTTTTCATTCACAATATTGAAATCAAAAAAATCATCAGCTTTGCTTATTTGTTTGATTTGAGCGTCATTTGTGAAATCCATAAAGTAAGGTAGAGATTTTGGCTTTAGCAAGATAATACCATTTTCCCAATCATCGGGAATCCATGCTTGCTTAAAAATCGCGAATGTATCATTTTGTTGTATTATCGGATAAGTGTCAGATTTAGAATTTTTCATTTGAATTAATGGTAAATCCCATGATTTACAGTAAGTTTTGATGGCGAAGTAATGAAGTTCCTGATCGTCTTTTTGAAAATCTAAATCATATAAAACGAATTTCTTTCGGATGTCAATATTCTGAGACTCTGTGGTTTCTTCTTTTAAAGTATTTGTCTCTGTTTGTTTATTGTTTGCTTTGTCTTTAGATTCCTTTGGCTGACAAGAAAAAACCAGCATCATTGATAGAAACAATAAACCGGTATATTTTGTAACGACTTTTCTCATTTTCGTGAAATATGTATCAAAGAAAAGGAAAAATTGATAAATCGGATTAAGAAAATGCAAATGTTTTTGTTGATTGGGATGAAATATAGGAAATAATGATGTTTTTGTTTTTGAAATTTTGGCTTGTTTTAAAACAAAAGTTAAGCCTTCATGCTTTTTTGTGCATCAAGACTTAACTAAGCCATTTGTTTCAAGCAATTAATTTGCTTAAACAGTATGTTCGTGAGACTTTTAGATGAGTGATCCAATTTTAGAAAAGCCTTCTTTAAATGAATCTGCGGCATCATTAAAGCTGTGTTTAACCTCATCCCATTTTTCTTCTGTGGCATTGCTGAGTTCATTGTATCTTGCCTGTAAATCATCTCTTTTGGCTTTTAAGTTTGAAAGCCTTTCTTCATACTCAGCTTTTGATTCTTCTTTTACTTTGTCTCTTTTTGCTTCTAATTCATCCACTTTTTCAAACAAATCATCTAAGCGTTTTTTCGCGTTTTTTTTAACTTTTTCTTTGTCCATAATACAAATTTAGTTTTTTAATAATCAATATTCTTTTCTGTGTGGGGTTTCAAGTATTTAAAATACAAAAACTTGAAGTCTTTAATTAAATAAACAACTGATAAGCCAAAATTGTTTTGAAAGATTAGTGAAGAGGCATTGTGTTTATTGATTTCCGATGCAATTTTATCAGTTATAAAAAAACCTCAGTGCTAATCAGACGCTGAGGTTTTGTGAAATTTATGTATTTGGATTATTTGAATTGTCCGATTTTAATTCCAAAATAAATGGTTCTTGGAAGGAGCGGGCCGTAAATGTATGCAGGATCTCTGTCAATTCCCAAATCAAAATCGTTTTGATACGAATTGAAGATATTTTTCACTCCTGCAAAGAAATTGAAATCAAGTTTTTCTCGTGATATTTCATAACAAACTTTTAATCCTGTATCAAAGAAAATATTGGTTTCTCGAATCTCCCCAATTTCAGGACTTTCCAATGTGTTTCCAAAATATGGGATCAGCATTTTTCCGGTATAATTTTCAGTTACGGTTATTTTCCAACGATCAGCCGGAATAAATTGAGCAGTCAGATATCCGTAATTATCCGGTGTTTTGAAAAAGCGTTTTGTTCCGAATTCTTGAGACTCGCTAAAGAAACTGCGCTGCACCGTAAATCCACTGGATAGATTGAAATTGTCGCTATAAAACCAATTCATTTCCAAATTCATTCCATAAACCTCTGCATAGCCGTCTGCATTTACTCTCGTGTAAATTACTTTGCCATTTTCATCCGGAATACCAAATTCATTTGCAAAGGGGTCAATTAGGCGTGTGTAAAAGCTTTCTGCCGTGAGTTCGATGGTGTTTTCTCCGAAATGGGGATGGAAATCAAGGCTCGCAGTTGCTGAATGGCTGCTTTCTTGCAATAAATCCGGTGAATTTACATGATGAATTTGTCTTGCCCCTGAGGTTTCAATATGTAAATCTTCATCAAAAATTTGAGGTGCTCTGTATCCTTGTGAATAACTTAATCTTGCCTGAATATGTTCATGCACATCATAAAGAAAATTCATCCTCGGACTAATGACATTGCCCGTGACATCTTCATTTTCTGACCGATAAATATCACGAATTAAATAATTGTCAAAACGTGCACCGGCAGATACTTTTAGTTTTCCAAAGCGATAATCTCCCTGCAAAAATAAACCACTAGTATTTATAAATTGATCTGCAACAACAGTATTTGGATAGTGGATATATTCAGCAGTTTCAGTATCCCATTCTCGATAAGCAAGCTTTTCATCTCTTAGGCTTCCGTTTGTATTTTCAAAACCGGAAACGAGATTTAATTTACCAATGTATGCATTGTATTGAAGTCCGCCAATCCAGGTTAAGTCAGTTGTGTTGCCATAGGCATCTAATGCTTTTCCTGCTCCGTAATATGCATCTCTGTTAATGTGTTGCGCAGAAATGTATGCACTTAGCATGTCTTTTTCTCTGAAAAATCGCTCGAAAGTGAAAGAACCGGAGTAGATTTCGTGCTCGACTGCCTCAGCAATATCCGTTTCGTGGTAAGGTAAGTCAAATGCATTTCCGCCACGATTAGTTGAGTTGATCGCATATAAATCGGTGGTGATTTTTCCTTTTAATCCGAGCCGTTGATAAAACCGACCGCCAATCGTAAAATTTTGCATTTCTGCGAGCTCGCTAAAGCCGTCCTGATTTGCATCATAATGGTCTCTGCTGCGAATAAATCCGTACAATGCAAATCCGTTGCGGGCATTATTTCCAAGCATGGAGTTGTTAAAATTCACCATTAAATCATTTGTAGGATTTGACCCTTTTACTGCGCCTACAATTTGATTTGAAACCTTGACAGCATATGAGTTGTTTATCGGATCTTTAGTGATGACATTCACCGTTCCGGCAATGGCACTGCTTCCGTATAAAGCAGAACCGCCGCCCCGAATTACTTCCAATCGGTCAATCATGCCTGTAGGAAGAATTTCCAATCCATAAACTCCTGCCAGTCCGCTGAAAATTGGCCTTCCATTGATGAGGACTTGAGAGTAAGCACCTTCCATTCCGTTTATGCGGAGTTGGGTGAATCCGCAGTTTTGGCAATTGTTTTCTGTTCGTAATCCGGGTAAAAAGTTTAAGCCTTCACTGATTGTGTTGGCACTTACAGCTCCTAACTGTTTTGTATTAAGTGTGTTTACAATGATGGGGGCTTCACGCCGGTTTACTTTATCTCGACTTGCAGTAACAACCACTTGTTCTAATTGTAAAACATCGGGCTGTAAATCGAAATTCAACAAAATCCGTTTTTCATTTTCAATATCAACCCGTGATATTGCTCTTTTGTAACCTACTGCTTGAGCTTTAACTGTATAGCTGCCTTTTGGGAGTTTTTGCAGTTGATATTTCCCTGATTCATCAGTGGAAACTCCCATGTTTGTCCCTTCAACCATTACATTTACAAACGGAACTCCTTCTCCGTTGCTTTTTACTTGCCCATGAATGTAGGAATCCTGAGCAAACATTGTGTTAACACTGATTAGTAGTGCTATAACACCCAATAAAATCTTTAACATGTTCCTGTTTTTTAATTACCAATACGCTAATTAGTGTGAAATAAATTAAGCATTGATAAACTGAGGAGGACCACGAAGTGTCGAAATAGCACGTGTTTCAATACAGACATGAAAAACTTGCGCTACATAATTGATTTGGGTTGAAAAAATAGAAATCAATAATCCCGTAGCTGAAATAAAAAGCCCAAAAATTAATAATTGATTCAATATAAGAATCTCAATTGTGTTGTGCGTGTGTGCGGGATTTTGGTTTTCTGCTTTGTTTTTTGAAAAAGGATGAGCATGTTGGACAATTTGACCATCAGAAAGTACATGAGTATGCAAAAATGCCACGTTGTTGGCAATCATGATACTCATTAATAACAAGCTTAAATATGTCAAAAACTTTTTAAACAAAACACTGATTTTTATTGTGACAAAAGTATGATATATTTATTATTTAAACTGATTCTAATTAGAAAAATTTAATGTTTTAGAGCATGTTTGAGTTTGTTAATATATTCATTGCGTTGCAGATGTTTTTTCCGGATGCTGCAATAATCTATTTTCAATATCAGTAAAAATGCGTAGGGCTTTAGTGTTTTTCTTTATCGATTAATTCTTTATATTTAGACCTTATTCAGTATTTTCATGACACGCAACAAAAAAGCCGATATCAATCCCATAAAGCATGTGCTTAGTTCATTGCCGCAAGCGCAACTCATTGTTGACAAGAAGGCAGATGTACTATATCAAAATCCTGCGTTTAATCATAACTTAACCGCTCTGCTTGGTAATGAAATCACTGAGTCTGTGGATGATTTTACGTTATATGGTAAGCTCAAAGAAGTAATCATCCAACATCAAAAGGGATTAACTCCTGGTGATAGGCTTGATTCGGATCAACATGTTTTTAAGCAAGTAAAACTATTTAAGACCAGAGATTTTATTCTGGATTCATTGACAATTAAGTTTTCCATACATGCCCTTAGTGATGATTTGTTTTTACTCAGTATAACTCATCTTAATCGAGGGGAAGAAACACATTCCCTAAGTTTGTCCGAACTAAATCATTTTAGGGAAATCATTAATTACTATCCAGAGCATGTGATTCTTATCAATCCACATGGTGATATTCTCGAAGTTAATAATGAGGCGTGCAGTCTTTTTGGTTATACTCGTGGCGAGTTTAAAAACTTGACAGTTAATGATATTGTGGGAAAGTCTGAGCAGCAATTGTCGCAAAGACGGCTTGATACGCTTTTCACAGAAGGCTTAATTCATTTTGAAACGAAGCATGTCTCAAAGGATGGAAATCATTTTGATAGCAATGTCTTTTGTCGATGCTTGAATTATGGAGGTGTTGTTAATGCAATAGCATATATTCGGAGAATTAATCGACCTCATTTTTCTGCCGGAAACACTGATTTGTTATTGCATGAGAGTTTAGAACAGTTTAGCAATTGTACTAATGAAGAACAGCTTAGTAAAATGTTTGTTGAACTGGTTTTTAAATTGCAGCCAGATGCAATTGTGTTTTATTCTCAATTAGTCAATGAAAATAAGGAAGTTGAATTAGCCGCTTTAAAAACGAATAATAAGCTTATTAATACAATTGAAAAGTTGTGGAAACGACAATTTGTTGGGACAAGAGGGGAAATCCATCCGAATTTTTATGAGTTAAAATCGCGTGGTTTAATAGCTTATCAACATGGTGGTTTAGATAGCATGGCTTCAAATATGATAAGTCGTGGAATTTCTAAACTCTTTGAAAAAGCCACAGGATACAGTGTTGTTCATGGGCTTGGCATAAAGTGTGATGGGAAAATGCATGGTGCTTTGGGTATTATTATCCCTCAAGATAGTTTTATTTTAAAACCCAAAACCATTGAATCGCTTGGTGCGCAAGTCGAGTTTTGTATTGAACGCTTGCAATCCATTGAAGCCCTGAAAGCCTCTGATTTGCAGTTTCGTGATTTTTTATCTGGATTGCCAGAGTTTGTGTTTGAAATTAAAGTCAATGGGGATTTTGTTTATGTCAATGATGAAGCAAAAAATCGTTTCCCTATTTTGAAAAATACGGCTAAAACAATTAATGTTTTTAATTTCTTGCCTAAACCTCAGCAACAAAAATTGCATGAGAATATCGCTAGTATATTGAAAGGAAAATCCTTGCGAGGCAACGAATATGGAATTGATTACGAAGGAATGTCTTATCAGTTGAAAATGTTTTCAAATCCAATTTTTGAAGAAGGAAAGGTTGTTGCCATTCGGGGGATTGCTTTTGATGTTTCAAGAGAAAATCATTTGCGGGCTGAACTACAAGAAGCTACCGATAGTTATGCAGAGATTTTTAATGAAGTAAATGATGGGATTCTGCAAGTTGATAAGCATGGTGTGATTTTGAATATTAACAATAAACTATGTGAGATTCTTAATGTGGAGCGTGCGAATTTAATAAATAGAAATGCAATTGAATTAGCACCCAAAATCTTAGATGTTAAAAGCCTTCCCGTTATTCTTAAAAATATGCACATGTGCCTAAAGGGCGAACCAGTGAAAAATATGAGGGTGAAAGTTCATAGTCATTGGTTGGAGATATCTGCCAGTCAGCATCCTGAGACAAAGAATATTATTGCAGTTGTTCATGAGTTTACGGATTTGCAACATGCAAAAGCAGAGCTTGAAGTAAATGAAAAGCGTTATAAGGCTTTGTATAAGGAGGCTCCAATTCCATATCAGTCCTTAGATAAAAATGCAATCATCTTGGATGTCAATCCGAAGTGGCTTAAAACGCTTGGATATAAACGTGATGTCGTTTTAGGAAAGCATTTCAGTGACTTTATTCACCCTGATGCCAGAGACAGTTTTATGTTGAAATTTTCGGAGTTTTGCCAAAGGGGATTTGTGTCAGATGTTGATTTGCCGCTATTAAAATCAGATGGATCTGTTTTAAATTGCTTGTTCGATGGATCTGTATTGTTTGATGAGTATGGTGGTGTGAAACAAACATTTGGCGTTTTCAGAGATGTGACAGAACAACGTAGAGTTGAGGCACAGGTTAAAGAAAGTGAGGCAGTTATACGTGCCATATATGAGAATTTGCCAATCGGAACATGCATTATTAATCAGAATTCTGAGATTGAATATGTCAATGAGAGCTTGTTGCAAATAACAGGATTTGAAAAGGACGAATTGATTGGGAATCCTTGCCATAAATTGTGTCAAGAGCCGAAAAATTGTCCGATTTTTAAAAATAAGACACATTCTGTAATCAATCTTGAAAGTCAGTTAACTCATAAAAGTGGGAAAACAATTCATGTGTTAAAGTCATATCGCCCAATTCTTATTAATGAAGAAATTAAGTATCTGATTAATATTAATGATGTAAGCGAACTGTTGGAAACAAAGCTTGAAAATCAGCGGTATGAAGTACATCT
Source organism: Bacteroidales bacterium (assembly GCA_027858835.1). GTDB lineage: Bacteria > Bacteroidota > Bacteroidia > Bacteroidales > ML635J-15 > JAQIBY01. The sequence goes on from JAQIBY010000001.1 coordinate 25,932, forward strand.
GGATAGTTTGTATAGGTTGGGTTTTAGCAATTCTCAATCCAAAGAAGAATTGTTAAATGAGGCGCTTTTAGATGCTGCAAAATACACGAACAGTAGCGTTGGAGCAATTGTGTTATTCGATGCTGAAAAAAGATCCTTGTCATTTCAAATGCAGCTTGTTAAAGGTCAACTTATTTCTCCAAAACCCGGAATGAAAAATTTAGATATTGCTGAAAGTGGGATGTTGAGAAAATCGCTGGAAAGCTGTGAGCCAATTGCATACAATGATTATGGAAAACTACGCATTGGTGAATTAGGAAAAAAAGGTTTGCCAAATTTCCATGAAAATGTAAATTCCCTTGTTATTGTTCCTATTGTTTATGAAGACACACCTCAAGGTCTTATTATGCTTGGCAATAAACCCGAAGCATATACCGAGCAAGACTTACGCAAAGTTAAACTTCAAATGGATATTGTTTGGAAAATGGTCGTGCAAAAACAGCAACATGAGGAGCTGATTATTGCCAAAAAGAGGGCAGAAGAAAGTGACCGTACAAAATCAGCTTTCCTTGCAAATATGAGCCATGAAATTCGAACACCAATGAATGGCATTCTTGGTTTTACTGATTTGCTCGCAGAGATTCAACATGACGAGGAGCAAACTGAGTATATTGAAATGATTCAAAAAAATGGAAAACAGTTATTGAACCTTATAAATGACATTTTGGATTTGTCAAAAATTGAAGCCAATCAAATTTCTTTGACACATTCACATTTCTCACTTGCTGATGTATTGTATAGTTTATTCAAAAATTACGAGAATCAAATTGATAAAGACCGAGTGACATTGCATTTTGACGGTTGCCCGGAAAGTTTGTCGCAGATATACAGTGATGAGCAACGCATTTTACAAATTATTTCAAACTTTTTGTTTAATGCCGTGAAATTTACTGCTGAAGGTGAAATTCATCTTGGTGTACTTGCTAATGGCGATTATGCAGAAATTTACGTTAGTGATACCGGGATTGGAATGGATGATATTCAGCAAGAGAAAGTCTTCAATCGCTTTTATCAGGTTGAGGAACCCTATACTAAGCAATATGCTGGGGCAGGTTTGGGCTTGTCAATATGCAATCAACTTGCAAAACTGCTCGGTGGTGATATTACTCTAAGATCTGAATCGAAAAAAGGAAGCCGATTTGCTTTGGTGTTTCCTTTGTCTTCAGTTGTGAAGAATTAAGTGTTGGGTTTTGCTGCCTTGTCTTTTTTTTGATTCCTTTTTTTGACTTAAAAACGCCTTAAGTTACATGCTGTTTTAATCCCGAAAGCACAGAAAATAATATGCGCTATTTGGGATAAGAAAAAAAGGAAGAGAAGATAATACCAATTCCTGTCTCGAATTAAACCATGTTTTTGACACTTTTCTCAATACAAAAATTCATTTAGCTTAAAAGCAGCTATTTAGATGCTTTTAAGACAGGAATTTAGGTGACCTGACATGATTGTAACATTTATTTGTTTGTAATTTAATAAGGGAAGATAAATTATTGTTTTACAAGCCTTCTGTGGAGAGCGCCTTCTACTTTCTTTCTTTTCACAAAAACACCTAATAAATATTACAATTGTTTTTATCCCGAACACTCAAAAAATAATATTTAGTGATTCGGGAGACAAAAAAGAAAGAAACAAAGAAATTCTCCGCTGCACCCAGTTTTTCTGTGGAACCTCAAATCTTTTCTTTTCCCCGATACTGAAAGTTAACACGCAGTCTCTTAGCGCGAGGCCGGCCCACAAAAAAGATTTGTTCCACAACGAAAAGCTGACTGATGCGGAGTAAGCCTTCTTACCGAAGGCTTACTAGACACTTGCTTTCGGAGGGGTGCTATTTTTCTTTGTTATCACATATTTTAAAAGTTCTCTTACATTTATTACGTAGTATCAAGGGTTCGTAGCTTCATACTGTTTTTTTACTTAGCCCGCCGGACACGAGTTCTGGCGCATTCGCGGATTTTTCGTGATTCATTGAGGTATCAGTGGAGTTTTTAACTACTCGACCCGCAGGTACGAGGAGATTCGAGGAGTACGGAACGATACCCAATGAATAGAAAAATGCGGGTCAGC
>JAQIBY010000033.1 GCA_027858835.1 Bacteroidales bacterium
TTCGGGCTTTCGGGAGCAAAAACGTATGCCAAAAACACTCCGATATGATTTAATTAACCACGGGTTACGGAAAAATCCTCACCCGTGGTTATTCATGTTTGAGCCCTTCAGGCTCATCATAAAGATTCCATGAATATCTGCGAATTGTACACAACTTTTTTGCTTGATCCCAATGGGGGACAAATTGTTTAACTAGCATTTGCATGCAACAAATGACTCTCTTCAGATTGCTTTAACCGCTTTACTTCTCTAAGCAGCATATACAAAGCAACCAAACCAGCCAAAAAATCTGCTGCGGGAAATGAATACCAAATACCATCAAGCCCAAAAGTTAATGGCAATATGGCAACAAAAGGAATTAGAAATAAAACTTGCCTAGACATTGCAAGGAAAATTGATGGCCAAACTTTTCCCAAAGCCTGAAAAAACCCAGAAGTTACAACCTGAAAGCCAATAATTGGTAATGTAATAACAATAATTCGCAATGCACGATTTCCGGAGCTAAGAAGTTCAGCATCTTCACTAAATAATGAAATCATTTGGCTTGAAAACACAAAGAAAACCCCAAAACTAATCAGTGAAAACACCGTAGTTGCTCGAATTGCAGCACGCAGCACATGCCGCACCCTATCGTAATTTTCGGCACCGTAATTGAATCCGGCAATGGGCATAAATCCCTGGTTTATCCCAAACAATGGCATAAAATTAAACATCAATATTCTAAAAATTACACCAAATGTGGCAACCGATACCGCACCGCCATATTTTAACAAACTATGGTTTAACAAAATAACAATAAGCGTTGATGCCATTTGTCGCACAAAAGAAGCGGAGCCAATTGCAAAACTCTCTTTTATAATATGCAATTTAGGTTTCCGCAATAGCTTTTTCAAGCTGATACTCAAGACAGAACTTGGCGTCGTAAAATACCAAACCGCAAGCACTGCACCGCTTAGCTGACTTAATGTTGTCGCTAATGCTGCGCCTTTAACGCCCCATTCAAAGACAAATATAAAAATGGGATCAACAATTAAATTAAGAACCGCACCAATAATCATGACAATCATGGCATATCGGGCATTTCCCTCTGCTCGCACGGCATTCATTGTTACATTGATGATGTTCATGAAAAAACTTCCGATCAATGCAATTTGTGTATAATCAATTGCCAAATCGAGGTATTCTTCACTCCCACCGAAAATAATCAACACCGGCTCTAAAAACACAAAAGCCAAGCTAATGACAATAATATTTGCCACAAAAATGCTGTGAATGAGATTATTCAGGGTTAAATTTGCTTTGTCAAAATTGTTGGCTCCTAATGCCCGCGAAATGATAGAAGCTCCTCCCATTCCGATTGCCTGCCCGAAAATGGTAATTGTCATCAGAAACGGCATGGCAACAGAAACGGCGGCAATACCCATAGTTCCAACACCACGACCTATAAAAATGGTATCGGCAACATGATACAAGGTCACTGCCAGCATCCCAAAAATGGAAGGCATGGACAAATTAAATAACAATTTGGGAATCGAATCACTCCCTAACTTTTCTGATTTCTTCTTCTTCATATCTACCACAATAAAAGTACGGAAAATAAGAATTGTTCACTTAATCCGTACTCGATCCGATTTTTATGATTTTAAATTCTGTTCTTCGATTTAAAGCACGTCCCTCATCCGTTGCATTATCAGCAATCGGCTCGTCAAATCCATAGCCGTTATAACTTAGGCGATTTTTATCAATCCCCTGATTAATTAGATATTGATACACCGATTTTGAACGATTTAAAGATAGCGCTTCATTATAAGCGGCTGTCCCTACATTATCCGTATGACCGCCAATTTCAATGCTTACATGTGGATTTGAAATAAGAAACTGTGTCAATTTTTTCAACTCCGTTTCACTGGATGACTTCAATTCATAGGAATCAAATTCAAAGAAAATATTTTTCAACACGACAGATTGTCCTTCCTTAATCGGCTGCAAGGGAATATTCATGATGTAAGCATCCGCATCGGATTCCAACTCCATTAAGGAAAAATTTTCGGAATAAAACAGATATCCTTGCTTTTCAACATTGAAAGCATATTCATGACCTTCCGGCAAGCAGACAAGGTATTTCCCATTATCCGCATCGGATTTTTGTTGCGCAATCAACTCTCCCGAAATCAATTCATACAAGCGACAATCTGCCTCAAGTGATTCGTTGGTTTCAACATCATACACACGTCCTTTTACGTAAGTTACAACATCCGGGCGTGCTTCTTCGTACAATTCAAACTCATAAATATCCAAGCCGCCATAACCACCTTCGCGCTCAGAAGCGAACATGGCCAAATCACCGGAAGCATTTACAATCAAGCTCCGCTCCTCTTTATGCGTATTAATTGGATATCCTAAATTCTTTGCCTCAGACCATGTTCCATCATCCTGCAAGCGACACAAGAACAAATCGTAATCACCAAGGCCAATGTGTCCGCGTGAAGCGAAATACAAAGTTTTTCCATCGGGGTGGATAAATGGCGACAAATCATCGGTATCCGTATTTACGCCTCCTTTCAACCACTCAGGCTCTCCGACAACTCGTTGCCCGTTCATTTCAACCCGCCAAATATCGGTTCTCCCAAGGCCTTCAGGATTTGAACTCGCATAATATAAATATTTTCCGTCAGCGGATAAACTGGGACTGCTTTCCCAATATCCGGTATTTACTTTTGGCCCGAGATTGACCGGCTTTAGCCATTTCCCGCCCCTGCGAACAGAAAGGTACAAATCACAACTTCCTTGCCCGTCCCTACGATTGCATGCAGTGAAAATACACATTGTCCCATCGGAAGAAATGCACTGTGCGCCTTCATTTTCGGCACTATTTAATGTCTTTCCCATATTTTGCCGACCGATCCACTCATCATCCGGACTTTTAATGGTTTCATACAAATCTTCATGATAATTTCCACCGCCCGGGATATAGGTTTCACGCGTACGAGGAATTAATATTGTTGTCACCAAGGTTGATTCATCGGCAGTTAATGACGGCCAATAATCATCATACTGTGTATTCACATTTTGTCCGAGATTTTCAGGATCAAAATGCACGGGATTTTCAATGGCATTGATAGAAAATTCGACTCGATCTCTGACATGCTCATAAAACTCGTGCGACTCGGGGTCGTTATAATATTCGGTGAAATTCAGCAAATCTTCCTGAGCATCATGGTACTCACCTTTTCGGTATGATAAGCGTGATGAAACCAAAAAATACTCGGGATATTCTTCCGGAGCAATACGTGCCACATTGCGTGCAGCATCTTGCATACCATCATATTGGCGATTGTATTCATACAGTTCAACCATCAACAAATACGCTTCAAGAAAATCGGGATCTTCGATTGCAGCCTCTTTAGCGGCACCAATTGCCATATCATCTTGACGAGATTGCATATGCTCCAGTGCCTGCTCAAAATACTTGATGGCTTTGCGGCTATCGGTATGATATTCTTCTTTATCTTGTGCATTTATGCTACAAATAAGTCCGAATAATATGGATAATAATACAATCGCTTTTTTCATGGTATTTGTAAAAATTTATGCGTTTGAACTGAGATCCGCCATTGCTGATTCGCTTTTACATAATCCACTGCCCATTGGCCTGTTTCAGGAAACTTTGACCACTCGGGTTGCAGTAAAAGCTCACATTTCGGATTCACTTTTTTTGCAGTTTCTTCAGCCCATTCAAAATCCGAAGGTTTAAAGATAATGACTTTCAATTCATTCGCAAGTTCATAATACACCGGCAAAGGCTGTTTTTGTGGCTTTGGAGAAAGACAAATCCAATCCCAATCTCCGCTTAGTTCATGTGCCCCGCTGGTTTCAAGATATCGCTTAATGCCATGTTGATGACACAATTCCGTGAATTCGCTAAAATCATAAATCAGCGGTTCACCACCAGTTACGACAACTGACTTCGCCCCTGATTTTAAAACTCGTTGCACAATCGCTTCTGCAGATATCCATTCGTCAGGAACCCAATCCCAGGTTTCCTTTGAATCGCACCAGCGACAACCCAAATCGCATCCTCCAATTCGAACAAAGTAAGATGCTTTTCCGCTGTTTAAGCCTTCGCCCTGAACAGAATAAAACTCCTCTAATACAGGTAATTTTTCAGGGTCATATCGTTTATTTAATGCCATCATAATTTTATTTCTCCTTTTCGGATTCAAATATCATTCCACAGATTTATTTTCCAACTTCCAACGTATAAAATCTCAAAAATCAAATAACAATTTCCAAACTTCAAACTGACTTTCTCTTTCCTCCCCGTCGCCTTCGAGACGCTCCGCCAACCGGCGGATCCCTCAGTCTCCTTCAGTGTGTCTGATTTTTCAACCACAAACCCTTGTCCGCTCACCAGCGGATCAAATTCCCTGAGTGTCATTTTTCAGGAGTTTGCAAACTGAAAAATGCAACACGAAGCAATCCCGACGCATGTCGGGGCCTCTAACCACCTCACTTAATTATCTCATCCAAAACCGATTTTGCGGCGGCTTTATATAACATAATATTCATCATTTTTAGCCGGATATAATCTTCATGAAAATAGCGATACCCTTTATTTTTTCCGTCAAAACCACCCGAGCCAGAATCTTTTATCAAATACCAAGCTTCCCCATCAACATCCTGATATCCAATAATTTGAATGCAATGATCATCTGTAGTGGATTGGTTATTTAAACGTAATTCCCGACTGCTTTCATTAATATACTCAGCAGGAATATCGAAATCAGGAACAAGGGCAACTTCTTCGCGGCTATCGTAACCGGGCTCACTCACATCGCCACAAATACAAATGCTATAACCGCTTTTCACTGCTTCTTCAATAATTTGATAATAATCATCCAATTCAACATTATAATAATCATCGCTATGCCACCAATTATCAGGCTCCACAAGCTCTGCTTTTTGTCCATAAGGAGCAGACATGGTGGACATAAAACTGAACATATCAAGCACATCAACTTCAATAAATTCGTAAAATGATTGTGGCGTAAACGATTGATTCTCGTAAGTAAACTGATTGGGAACTGCTCCCATATGCGCATCCAAAATACTGCGAATACCAGCCTCAACAAGCTTCTCATTCCATTCCCCTGAGGTTTTCACACCCTTAAGATACGTTTTCATTTCAGCAAGCATATCACCATGCGAATGAAATTCACGATACTCCGGTTTACCCGGATAAGCAGATTCAGGGACACAGCCGTATTTGGGAATTAAGCGTTTCAATGCATTGGATTCACTTCCCTGCTCAAAATATGTTTCTCCACGGGTTTTTACAAAATCCAAAGCCCTATCAACATATTCCCAATACACAAAATACATTTCCGACAAATCGATGCTTACTTTTTGTTGTCTTATAATTTCAGATTCTAAAAACGAAGTCGCTGCAAAACACCAACATGTCCCTGTGCTTCCCTGAGATTTTGGTAAGGTATGACGAATCGTTTTATAATCTGCAATATTGGTAGGATAATTTCCTGAAAACTCCATGCTGAGATAAGTTCGGTTTCCCGGCTTACTATCTGCATTCACGGATGGCATAATCACGGTTTCGTAAAAACCATTTGCTATGGATTTAAACACGGCTTTATCCATCTTCTTAAAAACCTGTGAACTAACGGACAAACTGCAAATCAAAGCCAAAAATACGATATATATACGCTTCATATTTTCTTTTTTTACAAAATAACAAAAATTCATGCAGATTCAGAGCTACATAACTAATAATATTTTGCTCATCATTAACATAACTATAATAAACAAAAATTTCCGAAAAATATTACAGACGATTAATAAATTAGCATCTTCAAGAAAACGCTTTGATTAGAGATATTAAGATTAAAAACCAAACGATAAAGAAAGATCTATAACAAAGCTTATCTGAAATAAACGATTAGAAATATATCAATACTACTTACTTGGTATTATTAATAATATAAAAAGCAACCATTGCATCCTACTTCCGTATCTATATTGTATTATTGCGATTCACCAAGGAGGTTTCATAAAAATATTTAACAAAACATAATTTAAAAAGTTACACTATGAAAAAGATCAAGCTACTCTTATTTTTGACTATCTGGAGTGGTTTAGTACTGGCACAAACGCCGCATTATTGCGACAGCGTTCAAGCAGACTTTACCTCATCAGCACCTGCATGTACAGGCGAAATGGTACAATTTATTAACAGCGGATATGCAAGCGCAGACTGCACTTACGAATGGGACTTCGGGACGAATGCAATACCAGCTACTGCCACGGGAGAAAGTCCCGGTTTAGTAACATATACAGTATCTGGTTTAAAGCAAGTTTCATTAACTGTTACTGATATAGTTACAGGTTGTGTCTCATACAAAAACAAAGGAATTCAAATATACGAAAATCCGACTGCTACATTTAATGCAACTAGTGTAAACCTTTGTATAAACGAAACAACTGACTTTACAAATTCGGGTAGTACCGGTAGCCAATGGACTTACACATGGGATTTTGGAACCGATGCAGTGCCTTCAACTTCAAATGCTGAAAATCCGCAAGGAGTTTACTACACGAGTAGTGGAACAAAAACCATAACACTTGTTGTAAGCAATGGGAACTGTAACGAATCCACATCAATGTTTATTGATGTCGGAGAGACTCCCGTTGTAAATATGTCGAGCAGCGCACCTGAATGCACAGGTTTAGGAGTTGATTTTACTAACTTAGGATCATCAACAGACTGTACTTTTTCATGGGACTTTGGGACAGGAGCAACACCAGCTACATCAGTTCTTGAAAATCCTACCGATATTATTTACTCAACTTTCGGGTCAAAGCAAGTTCAATTAACCATTACAAATACAACATCAGGATGTTTTGCCTCTTTAACTGATGACATATTGATTCGCGAAACCCCAACAGTTACATTTACCAATTCAGGGGATGATTGCCTAAGCGCTGACTTTGATTTTACAAATACAGGGAGCACAGCTAGCAATTGGACATATACATGGGATTTCGGAAATGCTGCAAATCCACAAAGTTCTGTTGCGGAAAATCCTTCTGGGATAACATATAGCACTTCAGGAACAAAAAATATTAGTCTGACGATTAGTGATGCTAATTGCTCTAACGTTACGACACAAAACATTGATGTTTACGATACTCCAACTGCAGATTTCACAAGTACTGCTCCCGAATGCACCGGCCTCGGTATTGACTTTACCAATACAGGCTCTTCCACTGGAATGAGTTTTGCTTGGGATTTTGGATTGGATGCTACTCCTGCAACAAGCACATCAGAGAATCCTACAGATATTGTATTTAGTACTGCCGGAACAAAAACAATTTCCTTAACAGTAACAAATACAGTAACAGGATGTGTTGATATGACACAAAAAACTATTACAATAAACCAAACACCTGCGGTAAGCTTCATTGACTCTGGGGATGATTGCCTAAGCGAAGCTTTTGATTTCACAAATACAGGCAGTACAAGTGGAGATTGGACTTATACATGGGATTTTGGCGAAGGTGCAATTCCGGAGGCTTCTACGGCAGAAAACCCGGAGGGGATTCATTATAACAGCAGCGGTATAAAAACAGTACAATTGACCATCAGCAATGCCAATTGTTCAAATGCTGCAAACCAACTCATTGAAGTTTTTGAAACCCCAACAGCAGAATTTACAAGTACAGCACCCCAATGCACAGGATTAACTGTTGACTTTACGAATACAGGAAGTAGCACAGATGTTTCTTGGGCATGGGATTTTGGTGTAGATGCTACTCCCGCCACTAGCAACAATGAAAATCCTACCGGAATAATATACAGTTCAGCCGGCACAAAGCAAGTGACATTAACAATCACAAACAATACCACCGGCTGCATAGACAGCAAGATACAGAGCATAACAATCCATCAAACACCAGATGTCAGTTTTAATCATACTGACTCTTTATGCCTGAGTGGAAGCTATGACTTTGTTAACACTGGAAGCACTGGTGAAGATTGGAACTTTATATGGGATTTCGGAGCAGGAGCAATACCTGCAACAGCAAATGCAGAAAACCCAACTGGCATCACATACAACAGCAGTGGCAATAAGCTAATTAGCTTTACCATTAGTAACGCCAACTGTTCCAACAATGCAACAGCCAGCTTATATGTTGAAGAAACTCCAATTGCTGATTT
>JAQIBY010000061.1 GCA_027858835.1 Bacteroidales bacterium
AGTTGTAATATTGCTTTACTTTTTCAGTACAAATTTAAACGGGTTCTATTTTGTGCTTGAAAAACTCAAAAAAATGAATTTTTAGAACCCACCTATAATAAAAAAATAAAGATGATATAACTATGAATAATCTGAAATTTTCTTTAATCGCAAGTTTAATGCTTGGATTTGGTTTCATGGGCCTTGCTCAGGAATCTCAGGATAATCAAAAAAAGTCTGTTCAAACTGAGACAGTAACGAAAACCCCCACAGCAACTAATACAATTAAAACCGGTGGGCAACTGTCTGAAGTAACACAAAAAGTAATTGAATTAGCTGAAGGAGATAATGCAGCTGCTGAGAGGACTGTCAGATACTTAAAAGTTGAAATGAATCCTCCTGTTACACAAATTGTAAGCGATAAAAAACACCAATCATATGGAAATAAAATCCCTAAAGGTGTTATCAGCGAATCTGAGGTTATCGAACTAATAAATCAATTTAAATAAGATAATCATGAAAAAGTTTTTACTAGGAATAATAATTACTCTCGTTAGCGGAACTTTTACTTTAGCTCAGAATTATAATATAGACGCAGTGGATGGGACGACAATCACAGATTGTACGATTACACTTTTTGATAGCGGTGGAGACACCGGTGATTATGCAAATAGCGAAACGTACTCAGTTACAATATGTTCCGGAAGTACTGATTTATTACAAGTTTCATTTGCAAGTTTCGATACAGAATCTTCATATGACTACGTAACAATTTATAATGGTACAGGAACTGGTGGAACAATTCTTGGTGATTTTACTGGCACAACACTTCCTTCAAACGTTACCTCGACAAGCACATGTTTAACAATTGAATTTACATCAGATGGATCTGGTATTAGTTCTGGTTTTGAACTTTCAACAACCTGTGTTCCTCCACCATGCAACCCTGCAAATTCAACAATTACTCAAACATGTGCCGGCGATAATTCATCGTATGATTTAGAAGTTGACGTAACTTCAATGGTTGATGCCTCTAATGTTGATATTATAATTGGCGGAACAATTGAAGAGTCAAGTGTCGGCGTTGGCACTTATACTTATACTGGTTTAACAACCGGTACGACAGTTGAAATCGTTGACGACTCAGACCCTACTTGTATATATAGTGAAACGATTACCATGTGTAGCTCCGCATCCAATATTGATGCAGTGGATGGTACCACAATTACAGATTGTAATGTTACACTTTTTGATAGTGGTGGAGACACCGGTGATTATGCAAATAGTGAAACGTACTCAGTTACAATATGTTCCGGAAGTTCTGATTTATTACAAGTTTCATTTGCAAGCTTCTATACAGAGTCTATTGATGATTTAAATATATATGATGGGACCGGAACAGGCGGAACGCTTCTTGGATCTTTCTCCGGATCATCAATCCCTGGAGACGTTACCTCTACTAGTACATGTATAACAATTGAATTTATTTCAGATGGTTCTATAGTATATTCTGGTTTTGAACTTTCAACATCATGTATGTGTAATCCTGCTAGCTCAACTATAACACAAACTTGTGCTGGAGATAATCTATCATATGATTTAGAGGTTGAAATAACAGCAATGCTAACTGCAGCAAGTGTAGATATTATTATTGGAGGGACAACTGAAGAGACAAGTGTTGGCGTCGGAACTTATACTTATAATAGTTTAACAACCGGTACAACAGTTGAAATTGTTGACGACTCAGACCCTACTTGTGTTTACTCTGAGACCGTTGAAATGTGCGATCTTTGTGGAATTCCAACTGCTCCTGCTGATGACTGTGCAAGTGCTCCACTTATTGATTTAAGCCAACCCTTTGAAGGGAGTACAGATTGTTCTTATACTATCGGGTCAGAATCAACGACTGAGACATGTGGTATCAGTTTGGATAATGACTCATGGATAACTTTTATTGCCGGAAGTTCCGATTTGGAAATGGATTATTCCGTGGGTGATTGTGATCCGATTGGTGATGGAATTCAGCTAATTGTATTTAGCGGAGATTGTTCTAACCTTGTGGAAGTTCCTGGCAGTTGCGTGAATCCAACCGGAGAAAACATTACCGGAACATGGAATTTTACCGGGCTAACAGTTGGTGATACCTATTATATCCGTATTGATGGATATGCAGGTGACCTTTGCGATTATTATTTTGAACCGGTTTCCGGGGTAGTAATTACTCCTCCAAACAATGCCTGCGATGATGCAATTGCACTAGCCTGTGGAGATACAGATATTGCAAGTAATATTCTTGCGGATGCTGTTGATTCACCAACCGGATGTTCAGGTGGTGGTACTCCGGGTGATGGCGTTTGGTACTCATTTATTGGTGACGGGTCTGAAGTTACTATAAGTACAAATAATCCGGGAACAAACTTTGATACCGAAATTAATATTTTTGAAGGTCCATGTACATCATTAACATGTATTGGTGGAGATAATGATGGAGGTGTCGGTATGACATCATCATACACATTTACAACAACGAATGGAACAGAATATTTCATTTTTGTTGATGGTGATGGCACTGCTGCTGGTCAATTTGAAGTTAGTCTTAATTGTGACTCTGCACCTCCTTGTGATGCTGATGCTGGAACATGGGACTAATATTGCTAATTTAGGATAGAATCATTATGAAACGATTTCAATACATATTTTTCGCAATCCTTGCGCTTTTTGCCTTTAAGCTTAATGCTCAATGTGATTATTATAACTCTGTGACAGTAAGCACTTCCGGTTATCATGCTGCTGCCGGATATGTTCAGGAATACGTTTTCGTTGATGATTTAACCGGTGTCGTTATGGAAATTAATACTACCGGAATATTTACTCCAGCTAATAGCGGAATTTATCGAATTTATGCAGTAAATTATCCTACTCCTGCTCCTGCACAATTAAGTGTTGGCAGCTTATGGACAGGTATTGCAAGCTATGCTGCCTCAAATTGTATGGACATTATTGGTCCCTACACCGGTGCAGCAGTTAGCATTTGTGAAGAAATTTGCGAGTTGGATGATATTGTCGTTTCAAGTAGTGGTTATCATACCGCAGCAGGATTTCAACAAATATATGTGCTTGTAAATGATGCCGGGAATATCATTGATTCAAATACAACAGGTACTTTTACCGGATTAATGGCTGGTGTGTATTTTGTTTATGCCGTAAACACCGAAGAATCCGATGTGATTAATGAAATTAATAATCTCGGTGCATGGGCAGATATTCCAGCCATGTCATCGACATATTGCTTGGATATTATCGGTCCGCAGGCTTTTGACTTAATTCCTGCAATTACACCCTTATTTGACCCAGTGGGACCATATTGTGAAGGAGATGCTATTCCTGCACTTCCGACAACATCAACAAATGGAATTTTGGGATCTTGGTCGCCTGCTATCGACAACACAAACACAACGCTTTATACATTTACACCTGATGCCGGACAATGTGCGTTGGATAATGATTTAACAATAACAGTAAATCCAATCCCAACCGCAGGAATTACCAATAATACCGGAACCGATGTAATTGATTGTACTGTTACTCAAATTGATGTAACTGCAACTGGCGGTGGAACCTACGATTGGGGTGGAGGAGTTACTACCGCAGCAAATAGTTTGACAGCAGCAGGAACCTATACGCTTACTGTTACTGATCTAGGATGTACTGCTACAGAAAGCATCACTATAACTGAAGATATTGTCCCGCCAACCGCAGGAATTACCAATAATACAGGCAGTACAGTGATTGATTGTATTACAACCCAAATTGATGTTACTGCAACTGGTGGTGGAGCCTACGATTGGGGTGGAGGAGTTACTACCGCAGCTAACAGTTTTACATCGGCTGGAACTTATACGCTTACTGTTACTGATCTAGGATGTACTGCAACTGAAAGCATCACTATAACTGAAGACATTACCCCGCCAACCGCAGGAATTACGAATAATACCGGAACTACAGTGATTAATTGTAATACCACACAAGTTGATGTTACTGCAACTGGTGGCGGAACTTACGATTGGGGTGGAGGAGTTACTACCGCCGCCAATAGTTTTATGGCATCTGGAACCTACACGGTCACTGTAACAGGTGCAAATGGATGTACAGCTACAGAAAGCATCACCATAACTGAAGATATTGCCCCGCCAACCGCAGGAATTACCAATAATACCGGGAGTACGGTGATTGATTGTATTACAACCCAAATTGATGCAACAGCAACCGGTGGCGGAACCTATGATTGGGGTGGAGGAGTTACTACTGCCGCCAATAGTTTTACTACTGCAGGAACTTACACGGTCACTGTAACAGGAGCAAAAGGATGTACATCTACAGAAAGCATTAGCAAAACT
>JAQIBY010000010.1 GCA_027858835.1 Bacteroidales bacterium
CCTTTTTCGCCTTTTGATTTATATACCTGTTTTGTCATTTTATTTTGTATTTATTTATGCCCAAATATAGGTATAATTATTTAACTGACAATGAGTTAAATTATAGAAGTCCCCTTAATGTAACTGCTGAAAACAGTGCTAGTTTCTTTTTTGTGTTTACAATTATTTTCCCTGCCTTTACAGGGCTTGCAGCCGGCTTAGGGTTGTCTGGTGATTTAAAAGAGCCGCAAAAATCCATTCCGAGAGGAACGATATGGGCAACAATAATCGGGATGCTTGTTTACATTCTTGCTGCATATAAATTAGCAATTAGTGCTCCGGCATCGGCTTTAGATGCTGACCAACTGATTATGCAACGTATTGCTATTTGGGGTCCGATTATCCCAATAGGGTTAGCAGCTGCAAGCTTGTCCTCTGCATTGGGCTCTCTCATCGTTGCGCCGCGAACGCTTCAGGCAATGGGCTTTGATGATATAATACTGACAAAAGGGCTCAATAAATGGTTGTCCAAAGGGAAGAAAAAAGACAATGAACCGGTCAATGCCTCGATAATTAGCATTCTTATCGCATTTACCTTCGTAGCCATCGGAGAGTTAAATTTTGTCGCTGAAATTATTTCAATGATTTTTATTTTCACTTATGGTGCAATATGCATGATATCGTTTTTAGAACATTTTGCTTCAGATCCATCATATCGACCCACATTTAAATCTCATTGGATAATTTCTCTCATAGGAATGATTTTGTCTTTTTGGGTGATGTTTAAAATGAATGCGCTTTATGCAGCTGCTTCATTACTACTTGTTAGTTTAATTTATTACCTCATCAATATTTCTAAAGCAAACAATTCTGGAGGATTTCAAAAATTATTTAAAGGGGTGATTTTCCAACTTAGTCGAGGTTTGCAACTTATGTCACAACGAGCCGGAAGTCAGGAAAATGAAGATGAATGGAGACCCTTTTCAATTTGTATTTCTGAAAATACATTTAAACGAAGATCTGCATTTGATTTGATGCGTTGGCTATCTCACAAACATGGCTTTGGCACTTATATTCACTATATCCCCGGCTTACTGAATAAACAGACAACAGATGAGTCCATAAAATCACTAACCCGATTAATGAATCTTGCAAAAGGCAGTCATAGCAGAGTTTATCTGGACACAATTATTTCCCCTTCATATACATCGGCAATCGCTCAAACGATACAGTTGTCAAGTATTTCAGGGCGAAACAATAATTTAATTCTTTTTGAATTCAGCCGTTCTGAACCTGAAAGTATGGATGTTGTTTTGGATAATCTTAATCTTATTGAATCGGCATATTTTGACATTTGCATTTTGAATACCAGCTACAAAGGTTTTGGATACAGAAAAGATATTCATTTGTGGATTTCCAGCCATGATTTTGAAAATGCGAGTACGATGATTTTGCTGGCATACATCATTTTAGGGCATCCGGAATGGAAAAAGGGTGTCATCCGGATTTTTACAGTTTACCCCAAATTCGCAGGAGAAGAAGAGCGCAATCAATTATTGGATTTAATTAAATCCGGAAGGTTGCCGATTTCCCCTCAAAATGTACAGCTTATCAGTTCAGAAACTGAAACTCATAGAGCAGATACGATTGCTGAATATTCAAGTGATGCCGATTTATGTATTGTCGGATTAACGCGTGAAGAATTTACAAAAGAAAACATTCGTAAATTCAACGAATATGACAATCTTGGAAACATGCTTTTTGTCTTTTCAAATAAAGAGAAAATGATAAAATAGGAGGTGTTTTCAATAAAACACTGATAATAAGATATATTGCGCCATGCGATCAGCAAAGCAATAAGTCTATTTGCCAACCGGTTTAATGCTTGGGTTTAAGATTCAGTTTTAGTTCCAGTTCGCTGAGTTGGGTATTAGCAATTGGAGCCGGAGCATCAATCATAACATCTCTGCCTGCATTATTTTTCGGGAAAGCAATATAATCTCGAATTGAATCGCTTCCGCCAAAAAGGGCACAAACTCTGTCAAATCCAAAGGCAATTCCACCGTGCGGTGGCACTCCGTAACGAAAAGCATTCATCAAAAAACCAAATTGTGATTCTGCTTCCTCAGTTGTGAATCCAAGCAGTTTAAACATGCGCGCCTGATCTTCACGATTATGAATTCGAATTGATCCGCCGCCGAGTTCAACGCCGTTAATCACCATATCGTAAGCGTTTGCACGGATTTTTCCGGGATCGGTGTCAAAAAAGCCGTTGTCTTCTGTTTTTGCTGAGGTAAACGGATGATGCATTGCATAAAAACGCTGTGTTTCTTCATCCCATTCAAGCAATGGAAAATCAACAATCCAAAGAGGTGCGAATGTGCCGGGTTTTCTCAAATCTAACTGATTTCCCATCTCCAAACGCAATTCACAAAGTTGTTCTTGGGTTTTTCGTTTATCGCCTGCAAGTAAAAGCAATAAATCACCGGGTTCAGCATTAAACGCATCTGCCCATTTTTTCAAGGCTTCCGCATCAAAAAACTTATCAACGGAAGATTTAAAACTGCCGTCTTCATTACACTTTACATAAACCAGTCCTTTGGCGCCAATTTGCGGTTTTTGCACAAATTTTGTGAGTTCATCAAGCTGTTTTCGTGTATAAGAAGCGGCCTTTTTTGCGCAAATTCCACCAACATATTCTACCATGTCGAAAACCTTAAATCCCTGATTTTGAACCAAGCTTGTTAACTCATGGATTTCCATGTCAAAGCGAATGTCCGGTTTGTCGCTTCCGTATTTATCCATTGCATCATGCCAGGTCATTCGTTTAAACGGAGTTTCAATCTTGATATTTTTCACTTGATTAAAAAGATGTTTCATGAGTCCTTCAAAGGTTTTCATGATATCATCTTGCTCAACAAATGCCATTTCACAATCAATTTGAGTAAACTCCGGCTGACGATCTGCTCTTAAATCTTCATCGCGATAGCATTTTACGATTTGGAAGTATTTATCCATCCCGCCCAACATCAGCAATTGTTTAAATGTCTGAGGCGATTGCGGTAATGCATAAAAACTCCCGGGATGCATGCGTGAAGGGACGACAAAATCGCGGGCTCCTTCCGGTGTGGATTTAATTAAGTTTGGTGTTTCCACCTCAACAAAATCAAATGTGTCAAGATATTTTCTGGTTTCTTGAGCAATTTTATGGCGAAGCATGAGGGCTTCACGAACCGGATTACGACGAATGTCAAGGTATCGATATTTCATGCGAAGTTCATCGCTTCCGTCAGACTCATCTTCAATGGTAAAAGGCGGCGTTTCCGATTGCGACAAAATAATAATTTCATCAGGGAACACTTCAATTTCGCCTGTTGGGATGTTATTGTTTTTTGAATATCGTTCAATTACAGTTCCGGTGGCTTTAATAACATACTCCCGTCCTATTTTCTCAATTCGCTTCAAGACTTCTGCATCTGTTTTGCTTTCATCAAAGGCCAATTGCGTAATACCGTATCGGTCTCTTAAATCAATCCAAATCATTCCGCCTTTATCTCGTTTTCTTTGGACCCAACCACTGAGTGTCACTTTTTGATTAACATGTTCGGGACGTAATTCCCCGCAATTGTGTGTTCTGTGCATAATTTTCCGGTTTAATGTGCAAAGTTAATTAAAAATCCGTGATTGAAGATTTGAAAATGCAAGATTGATATCTTCAATGTATTGTTTTTTCTACTGTGACGACAAAAAAATGTCGAGACGCAAATCAGCATCCCGACATTTTTGAAAATTGTTAGATTTAAACTTAAAGGGTTTTCAGCGTTTCTCATATACTGCTTCAAAAATTTTCATTGTCTATGAAAAACGCTGACAATCTTGATGCGAAAGAATTAATAGAAGTCCCCTTATAATATTATGGTATAATGCCGATAGATAAATGAAGAGCGGTAAAGAGTGAAGCGAATTTAAAGCTCGTTTCATTTACTAATCGGTATTACCACGATAGGATAAATGCGAAACTCATGAAAACACTTGCACCACGAGTATGGCCTTAAACCGCCTACAGAAACATAAGGCGGAAAATCGTATGCGAGGATGAGGACTTTCTTCATTGGTTTTTTAAAATTAATTTGCCAATATCCGCTTTTACGGCTACCGGTTCTTTTTAAAATGCTTTTTTCTTTTAATGCATCAATATCTCTTTTCACTGTTGCCACACCTACACCTGTTTTTTCTGCAAGTTCAGATATGGTAATATGCTTATTAACACTAGTGTCCCATTAAAATTGGGACGTTATTAAAAATTAAACAAATTTGGCTCATTAAGCCTAAAACGTTCTTTGTCATTTTGAAATTTAGTTCTCTCAAATAGGTCTCGAAGATG
>JAQIBY010000083.1 GCA_027858835.1 Bacteroidales bacterium
AATCCATCGTATTCGACACCTGTACCACCGATGTTGTCCACGTAATAGGCGGCATTATTGTTCTCTATTGCTGGGCATGAGCCAGAACTGCTTCCGTTATTAACTGTAGCAATAGCAACTTCAGTACTTGTTCCAGGTACGAGAGCAATGTTGTAGTTGGTGTAGTTGCCCCCTGATGGATTTGGACCTGTTAGTAAAAAGGCAAAAGCATCATTAAAAGAGCAAACATACTCCCGGTATTCTTCGGAAGCAAAGAGGTAGTTGAACCGTACGGTATCTGCAGGTGATTTGAAGTCAAATTCAATCACAGCGGCATCGTTGGTATTTGTACCACCAAGAATGCTTGTAAGATCAGCATCTCCTGGCGCTCCAAAGCTTGTAGATGTTGAGCCAGAAGAATTCGGTCCGGTAGCATTAAATATGTTACCGGTTGACATGATGATTCCTGCATCCATGGGAACCTCAGTTACTCCTGCCGGGGTCGTTGTAAATTCACCGATGGCTTGTGCATCTCCTGTAGAGGTGATATTGTATACCTGAACACCATCACCCAGCAAAACTTGTTGAACAAGTTCTGTGTCTGTCAGCACATCTTGAATAGCAAGCTGTGCTTTGGCCGGCAGAATGCTGAGTAAAAGTACTAGCGGAGAAAGTGCAATTAAATATCTAATAAAATTCATAATTGTCAGATTTAAAATAATTTACGAATGTCGTCGGATTGATTGAAGTAATAGGAGAGGCTGATTTCATGTGTGTTAGCACCAATTGCCATATTGCTAAGCCCTGAATTAGGTAAATCATAGCTATATCCAAGATAAATGTGCATGAATTCAAATCCTACCATGAAAGCAAGCGTATTGTTTGCTCTATACCATGTTCCGATACGAGTAATAAAATCATCGTTTATCGCATAATCAATATATAATCCACTGGCAAGTTCATAAATGCCATTTTGGGATGTTCCAATTATGTTTGGGATAAAGCTAACTTTACTACCTTCAGGCATGACTTTTACGCCGGCTTGAGTTGAGAATTTTGTAAAAAGTAAGCCTTCTTCTTCTGTAAAACTCATATTGGGTTGATTAACATGGTATGCTGAGAATCCGGCAAACGCATTAATGTTAGCTGGTTCGGTGGGTTGATAAAACCACATGAGCCCAAAGCCTGCATCAATATATGATACAGATTCATTCATTATTGTTTCACTACTCGGATTTGCGGCTTGATAACTTCCTACCTGATATTGGTCGTCAAATGTGAGATTGCCTATTTCAAGATAGTTTTGATTAAAACCACCATAAATAGCAGTGCTGAGAAAGTGTCCACTTTCGTTTATTCTTAAATTATATCCAATAGCAAGCATTGCTTCGAGATTGTTGAACGCACCTGCTTGATCATTCATGACATAAATTCCTAGGTCAAGTTTGCTGCCATTACCTTGTTTGTAAATTGGAGCTGTGACTGTTACTGCAGCGGTAGTATAGCCGTTGTCAATTCCTGCCCATTGTGACCTGTAGTTTAACTTCCCATTAATGCTATTTTCAGCACCCATTGTTGCTGGATTAACTTTCAGTGGAGCTGAATAGGGTTGAGAAAATCGTACATCTTGAGCAATTGCCGCAAAACTAAATAAAAGTCCTAATAATATAATTGATATCTTTTTCATAATCTTATTTTTTATCTGGTTTGTATCTGTTAAAACTTATCGGATTAAGTTTATCACTCCTGAATCGTTAAATTTCTCACCATCACTAAATTCTCCTTTTGTCTGGTAAAGATATGCACCGGTTGGTACTTTTTTTCCTGTTCCTTGGACTGTGCCGTCCCATCCTTCATGGGGGCTTTTGGAGTGGTATATTAGTGCTCCGTTGCGATTAAAAACATTAAGTTCGAAATGCACGGTTCCTTTGCTCCTGATATAGAAAACATCATTTCTACCATCATCGTTTGGTGTGAAAGCAGATGGGATATATAATCCGGGAATTCTGACAAGTACTAAGACATCATCACTGTTAACACATCCATATACGTCTGTTCCAGTTACTGTATATAAGGTCGTTGCGTCAGGTGATGCTGATGGATTGTATATCCATGAATTGTCAAGTGATTCAGCAGGTAGCCACTCATATTGAATTCCGCCGGTTGCTAAAAGCTGAGCGACATCTCCCTGTGCAGTTTCAACAGTGTCTTGATTATTTGTCCCAGTCGCTTTAATATCTGGTAATGGATGTACAATAACTCTAACATCATCGCGAACTGTGTCACATCCGGCAAAATTTGTGTGGACAGTATAAATTAATGTTGATTCAGGTGATACAACCGGGTTGGGTCGTTCATTCTCAATTAGCCCTGAGTTTGGAGTCCATAAATAAGTTTGTCCTTCAATAAGGGCAGTACCGATTTGAATACTATCACCAAAGCAGATTTCAAGATCCGGGCCTGCATCTGCAATTGCAGGAGGCAGCATGCTTACAATAATTGTGTCTAATGATGTGCAGCTTGTAGCAGCATCAGTTACCAAAAGTTTATATTGTGTAATCTGTGCTTCCGGGCTTGCTGTAGGTTGTGCAATATTTCCTTGGTCTAGTGTTGCGCTTGGAGTCCATTGATATGTGTATCCAATGATTTCTGGCGTCCCGATTTGAACACTTGCGTCGGCACAAATTGTCGTATCAATACCTGCATTTATTTCAGGAAACTCATGTATCTGAATTGCTCCAAAATAGGTGTTAGAGCAGGTTCCGTCAGTAATTTGCAGGTTAACAGTTTTTAGTCCACCCTCTGAATACATAATTCCAACCGGGTTTTCAGCAGTTGAACTTGTGGGCATTGCATTTTCGCCGAAATCCCATGTGAAATTCCACTCGCTACCGCTACTTCCTGTGTTTTGAAAATCGACACCATTATTACCGCAAACGGGTGCTGTACTTGTGAAACTAACATCAGGCGTTTGATTAATAGTTATTGTTTTTACAATTGTGTCAGTACACCCACTATTTACATTGGTAGTTATGAGTTGGATTTCTTTTGTTCCTTCTAAACTATAAATTATGCCTAGGGGGTCTTCTTCGACTGAATTTGCAGGCGTTCCGTTTTCCCCGAAAGTCCATTCATATGAAACATTGACAGAATCACCGATGTTTGTGAAATTAACAGGTAAACCCGTACATTGGGGTGCGTCACTTGTAAAATCAGCAATTGGAGTTTCTTCAACATATAAGCTGGCTGTTGCATTGTTGGAACAGTTGGCGTTACTAATGGTAAAGCTAATTAGCTTATTGCCACTGCTGTTGTATGTGATGCCAGT
>JAQIBY010000080.1 GCA_027858835.1 Bacteroidales bacterium
TGAAACTAAAAGATTTGATTTTTCTTCCTTATCAGCCACAAGTTGCGTGGAAAAGTAAAGTTAAAGTAACGATAGGTGATAAAAATCATAAGGTGTAATACCTACAGTGCCCAACAGGCGGTCATACACCATGCGGCGGTGAATTTGTTAATTACCTGAACATCATTAGTTTAGAAGTGTAGTAGAACAAAAGTTTGTGTAGCATAGTGCCGCACAGTGCATAACGACAAACCGTTATGCACCATTTAAAAACAACAAACACATGAAAAAGATGAAAACAACAATTTTAGCATTAGCGGTTTGCTTGTCCAGTTTGACAACACAAGCACAGACAATTAAGGACTTTTTCGTTCCGACTTCACCTAAGAACAAGGCGACTTTTTACAGCCCAAGCAAAACAGGTGGACGAACTGACATGACCCGAACAATTTACTATGTCGACAAAGGAAACTCCTACGACATTACGGACGCAAAAATGTTCAACGGAAATCCGACAGTAATTCAAACCAAAACTGTAATATTCTCAGACAATGAGGTCAAAATGACAAAATCGGTTTCTACAACAATGATGGAAACCAATAAACAAAGAAATCATAACCCACCGACAGTTTTGCTTAAAATGCCTGCACTAGGAAAAACAGCAACTTGGTCGTACACAGAAATTTCAGGAGATGTTGCTAACTGTAAAGCAAGTTGGACTACTGTTGACATTGATGGTAAAACTTTAAAAGCAATTAAAGTTGAAGAAGAAGTTGTAGATGGTTTTGGTATAACAATATTATACTATGTTCAAGGAATTGGTCTATGGAAGAAAGATTTCAAAGGCTCAGACGGAACTATACAGCCTTTTGAGAAGTTTGATCAACTTTCTTATGACCCAACAGCCAAATAATATGGAAGAACTTCAAAAGAAAAAAGAAGAGTTGGAACAAACCGTAAACAACTCAATTTGGGATAACTCAACTTATGCCTTGACCTATAAATTTCAAAACGGAAAAGACCTTTGGATTAACGGAAACGCTCATTTTACTTATGAAATCGTGATTAAGAACGACCGACTAATGCTAAAATTTTTCCCAAACGGAAAGGCCTTTTTCATTGAACTGAAATATGGAGAAATTCTCTATTTACAAGACGACAAACAACAATTTGAACTACGATTTAGAGAACGAATAAAATAAAAAACGGGTGCATAACAGCACCTAAGAAAACATGGGGCAGACAGTGGTTTCCGCAAGGTTCGTTATTTGTGGCTTCCTTTGTGCCGGGTGGACAGGAAAGTGCTCCGAAATGCCCCACGTTTCTTAGCTGCGATACGTTATGGTGCATATTAGAGATTTACGATATTACAAACGATAGATCAGTAAATATCGATGGTTGAATTGTCACGATACTTTTTTTTATATGCATATCGGGACTCACTCTGCTTTGGGATTACGCTTCGGCTATCGCCTTGCGTGATCCCCAAGTGGGGGAGTAATTCAGAAAAACAAGCCCGGTCTGCTAGCGCATCCCGCTGGTTTTTTCGTATATCGCCGTGTTAAAGCAAGCTTTACACGGGGATATACGAAAAAACCCTGACTACCGTCAGGGCTTATTTTTCTGCGGAGAGGGGGGGATTCGAACCCCCGATACCCCGTTATGAAGTATGCTGGTTTAGCAAACCAGTGCGTTCAGCCGCTCCGCCACCTCTCCAAGATCGCTTTGTTTGCTGAATCGTTTGCAAAAATAGTAATTCAAATTCAATAAAAAAAACAAAAATTAATCTCTCATGTCAATAATATCTGCATCGGGGAAATTTGTTTTGTTAAACTTCACCATATCAGCCGTTACAGAATTATTACTGTCAAAAGAATTTAATCGAATAATGAAATTTAATCCTTCATTTCCGACAAAAGTAAATTCGTACAACTCGTTTTTTGTTTTGTCAATTTTAAGTATGATACGGCTGTAATCTGAATCTTCTATGTCTTTAGGAAATAAATGAATTTCAACTAACGGACGATTATGTTCAAATTTGTCAGCAACAAATCGACACACATAATTTGTTGAATAGTTTTCCAGTAAAAAGCTAGGGTCAATTAGGTTGCTGGTTTCTTCTTCAGAATAATCTGTGATTGTAACTTCTTCGATATCTTCCTGATATACCCAGTTTGTGCTCCCATCGGTGTAAATGGTTTGTCCCATCATTTCCAATTTATAACCCTCTTCACGATACCACATTTTACCATTATAGGTGGCTGTATTTTCATCATCCGCAAGATCCTCCATGGTAAAGCTGTATTCTGTGTAAAATCCCTCGAGAGCATTTGTTTTTTCTGCGAGTTTATCAAGCACACCCAGTGCTTTTTGGTCGCTTTCTTGCGCTGATAAAATAGTGCTAATTGCCAGAAATAATCCTGTTAATAAAAAGCTTGATATTAAGTTATTTTTTTTCATTTTAGTCGTTTTCATGGATGCTATTCAAATACTGTTCCAAACTGTATTCATCAGGATATAATACTTTTCTGGCTTTGCTGCCTTCAAACTGCCCAACAATACCTCTCGCTTCTAATTGGTCAATAATTCTTCCGGCGCGGTTGTACCCAATTGACAATTTCCGTTGAATGAGTGAGGTGCTACCCTGTTGGTGTCTTACGACAAGACGAGCAGCTTCATCAAAAAGATCATCAAGTTTGTCATCAGTCATAACTTTTGCAGTTTCACTCTCATCACTATCAGGTTCCGGCAGTAACAATGCAGATGGATATCCCTGTTGATTTGCAATATATTCAGTAATTTCTTCAATTTCCGGTGTGTCAACAAATGCGCATTGTGCTCTGACAAGTGCTTTCCCGTCGTTTAAAAGCATATCACCTCGTCCAATGAGTTGGTTGGCTCCAGTTGAATCCAAAATTGTTCGTGAGTCGATACTCGATGAAACTCTGAAGGAAATCCTTGCCGGGAAATTTGCTTTAATTGTTCCCGTAATCACGTTTGTTGATGGTCGTTGTGTTGCGATAATTAAATGAATCCCGATAGCACGTGCCAATTGAGCAAGTCGTGCAATAGGACCTTCAATTTCTTTTCCTGCAGTTTGAATTAAGTCGGCAAATTCATCGATTACCACCACAATATATGGTAAATAATGATGTCCTTTTTCAGGATTTAATTTCCGTTTAATGTATTTTTTATTGTATTCGATTAAATTTCTTGCGCCTGCTTTTTTCAAAAGATCGTAGCGCATGTCCATTTCCTTTGTAAGTGAGTTGAGCGTATGAATTACTTTTTGTGTGTCTGTAATAATCGGCTCTTCTTCATCAGGTAATTTAGCTAAAAAATGGCGCTCTAATTTTGCATAAAAAGATAATTCAATTTTTTTCGGGTCAACCATCACAAATTTTAATTGTGCAGGATGTTTTTTGTACAGTAATGATGTGATAATCGCATTCAAACCGACTGATTTTCCTTGTCCGGTTGCTCCTGCCATTAACAAATGCGGCATTTTAGCAAGGTTGAAAATCATGGGTTCATTATTAATTTTCCGCCCCATGACAACCGGAAGTTCATAATCGCACTCCTGAAATTTTTTGGATGTTAGCACATCGCGCATGGAAACAATTTCGGGATGTTTGTTTGGGACTTCAATCCCGATGGTTCCCTTTCCGGGGATTGGCGCAATGATTCGGATACCCAGTGCCGCTAGAGATAAGGCGATGTCGTCTTCAAGATTTTTAATTTTTGAAATTCTAACACCCGGTGCCGGGACAATTTCATATAAGGTAACTGTTGGACCGATGGTTGCAGAAATTTTGGATATTTCAATTTTATAATCCTTGAGTGTTTTAATAATTTTGTCGGAATTTTCTTTTAAGTCGGCTTCACTAACTTCCGGAACATCGCTTTGATGATCTTCAAGTAAATCAATCGGAGGCATTTTGTAAAAGCCTAAATCCAATTTTGGATCATAATCTCCATCGTTATTCACTTTGATTTCACCTTCAGCAGCTTTTTCATCCTCAGCAGCTTTTTCATATTCAAACTGTAATTTTTTTTCATCTTCCGGAGTTCTGACTTTTTCAGATGCTTCAGTCTGCTTGTGATTTAGCTCCATAGCAGGCTTAGGGTCTTCGGCATCCGTTTTTTCAGTTTCAGCTTGATTTGTTATGTCGATTGCTGCGTTTGTTGTGTCAATTTTTTCCTCAATTTCTTCAGCCTTGGGTTCATCTTTATCATCATCCTCTTCTTTCAGTTGTTCAACATTGAATTTTTTGGCAGTAAAAATCCACCCCTTAATAATATTAAGTGCATTTTTAAATGAGAATATGATGATGGCGAAAAAGCTAATTAGTAGGAGAATGAGTGTTCCTGTTTTTCCAAGTAAAGCGTTAAGCCATTGAGCCAGAAAATAGCCGTGAGATCCGCCGAGATAAAACAAATTATCAGAAAAAACATATCCCAACAGAACGGAAAGCCAAATCATGCCGATAAGGCTAATGAAAATTGTTTTACCAATGGGTAGCAGCTTGACATTTAACAATCGAAATCCGATTACAATAAATATCAGAACAAAAGCAATCGAAGCAATTCCGAAGCCATTATGAATAAATCCGTTTGATAAGGATGCGCCAAGTTTTCCTATCCAGTTTTCTACTTGTATGGATGCGTCTTTAAAGAGTTCAAAGTTGTTGATTTCTAATTTGCTTTGGTCGGTTTTCCATGTAAAAAAATAGGATGTGAAAGACAATGCGAGTAAAATGGCAAAACTAATCAGAATAATTCCTGCCGAAACTTTCACCCGTTCATCTTTCAGAAAAGCAAGGAGGTTTACTGAGTTTTTTTTATTCGCTCCTGATTTTTCCTTCTTTTTGCCGGACTGTTTTTTTGTTTGTTTTTTTCTTGTTGACACTATATGTATTGTTTTTCAGATAGTAAAAATAAAAAAATCCTCGCAAAGCAAGGATTTTTAATGAAAATACTTTTTAGAATCTTTTACATGCCGAATAATGCTTCCATTTCTTCAGCTGTTTTCAAGGTGTAACCTTCCGGTATTCCGAACATGTCATCGCTTATTTTTTGTTTTTTCACTTCGGTAGCGGTAAATTTCATTACCATGCCTTGTTGGGCTACGGTATATTCTAAAATTACGCCTTCAATACCGGGGAATTGTCCTGATTCATTAGGATTTCCTTCAACATTAATTTCATTGGTATAGTACAATGGAAAAATATCATCACCCATTGTTACATCTACTTTTTTACAAGTATATCCAAGAATTTCTTTTGTTTCTCCGGTCTCGTTATATTCCGGTTTGTTTTCTTCCAGCAATGCTTCAGCTTCTTCTTTTTCTTCAGCCGATTGCTTGTACGCAATTTTTTCTCCCATCATTGGGATATCCATAAGTACAAGATTATCTTCAGTCGCATTGTCTGAAATTACACCAACAGTGTACATCATACTTTCTTGATCTTTACGGACTTTTGTGCCTTTGTAATATTCAGTTACGCCGGTTGGAGCCTGTGCTAAAGTTTCATCGTCAATATCACCTTCATAATCGATTGTATATTTAACAACCCCTTCGAAGCTTTTATCTCCACCTTGGAAGATAGAACATCCCGATAAAGAAATTGTCAGGACAGCAATTAGTAAATACGTTAATTTTTTCATAAGATTTGATTTGATAGATTTTTATGTTCTGTGCAAAAGTAATAATATTATTAAATAATTAAAGACTGAAATCTTAATAAAATGTTGTCTTATTGATGAAAAACTATTTGTTAGCTTGCAACTTATGAGTAGATATTAAAAAACTTATATATTTGTGATCTAAATAAAAAAGAGGAGATAGCTATGAGTAAAAAATTAGCAGTGGTTGCGTTTGGAGGAAACGCATTGCTTCGTGCTGGTCAGAAAGGCACAAGCGAGGAGCAAATAGCAAATGTTCATGAAACATGTGAGAATTTAACTGGTTTGCTGAAACAGGATTATGATGTTGTAATTGGTCATGGAAATGGGCCACAAGTTGGTAATATTTTATTGCGAAATGCAGCAGGACATAAAATGTTTGACTTGCCTTTAATGCCGTTGTCCGTTTGTGGAGCATATTCACAGGGATTTATCGGTTATATTATTGAACAGCAGTTGAGAAATGTTTTGCGTGCTCATGATATGCAACGTGACGTTTTGACATTAGTAACGCAGGTTGTGGTAGATAAATCGGATGCAGCATTCAAGAATCCAACAAAACCAATTGGACCATATTATACAAAGGACGAAATGAATGTGCTTTTGAAAGAAACTCCAGAAGATACTTATGCTGAAGATCCAAAAGGAAGAGGATATCGTAAAGTTGTTGCGTCTCCCGTTCCTGTTGAGATTGCAAATAAAGATAGTATTGAAATGCTTGCCCGTCAGGGAAAAATTGTTGTTACTGTCGGTGGTGGCGGAATACCGGTTCGATATAATGAAAAAGGCGATTTGGAAGGCATTGATGCTGTGATTGATAAAGATTTGGCATCATCAATGCTGGCACTTGAAATTGGTGCGGATGAATTGTATATTTTAACAGATGTGCCAAAAGTGTTTATTAATTTTAATAAACCAAATCAGCAAGCCTTGGATGTTATTACCGTTGCAGAAGCAAAGAAACATCTTGCCGACGAACAATTTACCGAGGGAAGCATGGCTCCAAAGGTTCGGGCCGCATTGCAATTTATTGAAAATGGCGGTAAAAAGTGCATTATCACAGAATCTAAAGAGCTCGGCAAAGAGAATGTCGGGACTCAGATTGTTGCATAAAGAAGAAATGTTAAATAAATAAAGAAATAGAATTATGGCTTTTAACTTGAGAAACAGAAATTTTCTGAAATTATTGGATTTTAGTCCAAAAGAAATTCATTTTTTACTGGATTTGTCCAGAGATTTAAAACGTGCGAAATATACAGGTACTGAAACCCAACGTCTAAAAGGCAAAAATGTGGTATTGCTTTTTGCAAAAGACTCAACTCGTACCCGTTGTGCATTTGAAGTTGCCGCAATGGATCAGGGTGCCGGAGTGACTTTTCTCGGCCCTTCGGGTTCACAAATGGGTAAAAAGGAGTCCATGGCGGATACCGCACGTGTACTTGGTCGTATGTATGACGGAATTGAATATCGTGGTTTTGGTCAGGAAATTGTTGAAACACTCGGAGAATATGCGGGAGTTCCGGTTTGGAACGGTTTGACAAACGAATATCACCCAACACAAATTTTGGCTGATTTTCTGACAATGCAGGAACATATTGATAAACCGCTGAACGAAGTGTCTTTTGCATATCTTGGCGATGCTCGTAACAATATGGGTAACTCACTTATGGTTGGTGCTGCAAAAATGGGAATGGATTTTCGTGCTGTTGCTCCAAAATCATGTCATCCGACTGATGAATTGGTTGCTCAATGTGAAGAAATTGCAAAAGAAACTGGCGCTAAAATTACTTTAACAGAAAATGTTGAAGAAGGCGTAAAAGGTGTTGATTTTCTTTATACTGATGTTTGGGTTTCAATGGGTGAGCCTGATGAAGTATGGGCAGAGCGGATTAAAGAAATGCAACCTTATCAGGTGAATATGGATATGATTAAGAAAACAGGGAATCCGGATGTGAAATTCATGCATTGTTTACCAGCTTTCCATGATGAAAACACAATTGTTGGTAAAGAAATTGCCGCAAAATTCGGTGTCGGTGAAATGGAAGTAACTGATGAAGTGTTTGAATCAGAACATTCTATCGTATTTGACGAAGCTGAAAACCGTTTACATACGATTAAAGCGATAATGGTTGCAACCCTTGGCGCATAAGCAAATTAATATATTTATAAAAAAGCTGCTTCTTTCGGAGTGGCTTTTTTTGTGGCTTATTAAAAAATAAACCTAAGTGTATTTCAACGGAATTTTGTATGTTTGAGGGATGAAACGTCTTGTATTAATATTTACAATTGCATGTTTGCCGTTTTCGCTCGTTGGGCAGGAATACGAAAGCTTAAGAATTGGTTTGCTGAAATACAAAGGCGGTGGAGACTGGTATGCAAATCCGACTTCTTTGCCAAATTTAATTCAGTTTGTGAATGATAATTTGGGTGCAGGAATATATCCAGAGCCAGAAACTGTTGAAGTTGGGAGTCCAGATATTTTTAATTATCCCTTTTTGCATATGACAGGGCATGGAAATGTCGTGTTTTCCGATTTTGAAATTGAAAACCTGAGAAATTACCTTTTTTCTGGTGGTTTTTTACACATTGATGATAATTATGGGATGGATCAATATATCCGCCCCCAACTGAAACGATTATTTCCTGAAAAAGAATTGGTGGAAATTGGTTTTAGTCATGACATTTATCAATGCAAATTCCCTTTTCCCAAAGGACTTCCAAAAATCCACGAACATGATAATCAGTCGCCTCAGGGCTTTGGAATTTTTCATGAAGGAAGATTGATATTGTTTTATACCTACGAAACCGACTTAGGTGACGGATGGGAAGATGAAGCTATACATGGAGATAGTTATGAAATCCGGCTCAAAGCACTGAAAATGGGTGCGAATTTAATATATTATACTTTCGGTTTTTAGTACAAAGTGAGAGTTCTTCTCGTTAAATTTTTTTATATTTCCGAATATTTGTTAATAAAAACATGGCTTGTGTTAATAAAATTCGTAACTTTAACGCGGGATAGATTTAGAAGATAGTTGTTGGTGGGTATTAACAACTTATTTGCTCTGTAAAAAACATGATGGATTTCTTGAAATTGTTGCATGAAGTATCTTGTGGCGTTTTTGAGAGAATGAGTTTCGAAATTAGACTGACGGGAAAAAGGGGAGACTTGCAGCAACTTCAAATTTATCACTCAATTTTTGTTCTGAAAAATAATTAAGAATATTATAAATCTGAGTGCTATGAAAAATTTATTTGTGTTTTTAGGACTTTTACTCATTGGAAGTTTTGGTTTTGCTCAAATTGAGAGTTACAACATTGAATCTTCAAAAACTTATGATGATGGAACAAAGACAAGCTACCTGATTTTAGAGGGTAATGTTACTCCGCAGGTACGTTCCTGTTTTGAAAAAGAAGTTAAGCAAATTGATGCAATTCAGATGTTTCGCTTTTATGATTCCGGAAATCCCGGAAAGTGTATGTTTACCGCCTCTGTGGATTTTTCAGAACAGGAATTAGAATCAATGATTCAGCGGGCAAATAATGCATATAATAATTCCAAACAGAAATCAAAAGTAAGTGCTCAGGAACTTGATATTATGTTTTTCGAATTAGTATCACAAGGTGATATGATTGATGAAGAGAAAGTGAAGCAAAAACTCCTTGAGTATGATTTTATACAATACGTTGCTTTTGGAAATAATTCTGAATGCAAAATCGGGGCGTTGAAAAATACATCAGAAGCAGATGTGCTTGATGCTTTAAATGCTGTAGGGGTCGAAGTACGATAATTTAAAAAACCAACCAATTATGATACGCAAATTAACAATTTTCGGGGGAATTATTGCATTGCTATTTTTAGCGGAAGCGCTACATTCACAATGTTATAACTGTGATTCTAATTTCCCATCAGGAACTTTTTCTACGACAAGTTCTTCGTTAACAACAGTTAGTGACTGTATGTATGGAGGAGAATATGCCTATTTTAGTGTAACCAGTGGGCAAACCTATACATGGACAACTTGTGGAGATAGTGATTTTGACACCCAATTATCATTGTTTTCGGGAGCTAGTTGTGGGGGAACCTCATTAGCATATAATGATGATGACTGTGGATATCAATCTACCATTACATGGACAGCTACTTTTACTGGAACAGTTACGGTTTTAGTAAGTGAGTATTCCTGCAGTTCGAATTCAACTTGTATGACTTTGCAATGGTCCGTTGGAAGTGGCCCAGCTCCACCATCAGGAGCTTGTGAAAATGCTTTGCCTTTTTGCACAAGTGATTCTTATATATTCCCGGCAAGTACAAACGTTCCTGATATGGGTTCTGTCGGTTGCCTTTATACTACACCAAATCCTGCATGGTATTGGATGCAAATCGATCAGGCTGGTGATATTGATATTTATATTTCTAGTGGTGGCGATGTGGATTTTATTGCATGGGGTCCATTTAATTCATTAGAAGATGCATGTGCTACTGATTTAATGTCAAATTCTGGTGTTGACTGTAGCTACTCAACTGCAGCAACTGAAACAGCTAATATTGATGGTGCACAGCCCGGTGAAGTGTATGTTTTACTTATTACAAATTACGCAAATGTTGTAACTAATATTTCGTTTAGTCAGACTGCAGGCTCTGGAACGACGAATTGTGGAATCATTGCTCCGCCTATTTCAAATAACGGACCACTGTGTGAAGGGGAAACCTTGCAATTAAGTGTTAGTACACCCGATGCGTCGGTTTCGTATTCTTGGACTGGACCTAACGGATTTACCTCTTCGGTTATGGAGCCAAGTATCCCTAATGTAACAACAGCACATGCAGGAACATATTCTTTAGTTATTACTGATGGTGCAGATGTTAGTGATCCTGAAACAACCGATGTTGTGGTAAATCCAAATGTTACTCCGACATTTAATGCCGTTGGTCCTTATTGTTATGGATCAAGTATTCCGGCATTGCCAAATTCTTCTACCAATGGGATAACAGGAAGTTGGTCGCCTGCTATAAATAACACCGCAACCACCACTTACACATTTACGCCAACTGCCGGACAATGTGCGCTTACAAATACATTAACAATTGATATTACTCCGCAGGAAACTCCAACTTTCAATGCCGTGGGTCCGTATTGCGAGGGAAATACAATTCCTGCTTTATCAACAACATCGACAAATGGAATTAGTGGAAGCTGGTCTCCTGGTATTAATAATACAGCAACGACAACATATACATTTACACCTGCAGCAGGAGAATGTGCGACAACGACTACTTTAACAATCAATATTACGCCACAAACCGTTCCAACTTTTGATAATGTCGGTCCATTCTGTGCCGGAACAACAATTCCTGCTTTACCAACAACGTCGACAAATGGAGTCAGTGGAACTTGGTCGCCTGCGATTAATAATACAGCAACGACAACTTATACATTTACACCAACAACAGGACAATGTGCGACAACTGCCAACTTGACTATTGATATTACGCAACCGGCTAATCCGACGTTTGATCCTGTTGGTCCCTTTTGCGCAGGAGAGAATATTTCTGCCTTACCAACAACATCTACAAATGGAATCGGTGGAACTTGGTCGCCTGCAATTAATAATACAGCAACAACCACATATACTTTTACGCCAGCAGCTGGTGAATGTGCCAATGAAGCTGATTTGACAATTACTGTAAATCCAAACCCAATACCCTCAGCTTCTAATACAGGACCGGTTTGTGCTGGTGCGTCAGTAAATTTAAATGCTGAGCCAAATGGCATGAGTAATTATTCATGGTCAGGTCCTGCCGGATTTAGTTCATCAGCACAATCACCTGTTATTATTACAGATTCTACCGGTATTGATGATGGGATATATACTTTGCTCTTGACTGATAGTAATGGATGTACGGCAGAAGCGACAACAGAGCTTACAGTGCATCTTAATCCAACAATTTCCACAAATATAAGCAATCCCTTATGTTTTGAATCTTGTGACGGAGAAATTGAAATTGATGCACAAGGAGCAGCGAATCCGATTGAATATTTTATTGATGGAAGTGTGTCGGGACAATCCAATTCAGTTTTTTTGAACTTATGTGCTGGAAATTATTCCGCTTTGATTCAGGACGGAAATGCTTGTGTCTCTAATACAATTGATATTGAATTAATTAATCCTGAACTTTTGGAGTTAACAATTGCGTCCATCGAAAATCAAAATTGTCAAACAGCGGGTTCTGCTGAAGTGATTGCAAATGGAGGAACCTCACCTTATAATTACATTTGGCCTTCTGATGCTTCCGGCGTGAATCAAGGTTATGCAGGACAATTGAGTGCCGGAAATTATGAAGTTACTGTAATTGATGCAAATGGCTGTGAAGAACAGATTAGTTTTGAAGTTGAAAATGAGGGAGAGCTTGTTGCTGAATCAATTATTGAGTCTCATGTCTCATGCAGAGGTGCTTCTGATGGATCAATTCGTGTTTCAGTTTCAGTGGGAACACCTGATTATACAATTAATTGGGGAGCAAATTCCGAAGTTGTTTCATCAAATACCTATCTTATTAACAACCTTTCCGGCGGATATTATACAATTACTGTTACGGATAATAATGGATGCTCTGAGATTTTTAATCATCAGATTGACGAACCGGATAAAGTGTTAAGTGCAAATCTTACAAAGGAGAATGTTTCTTGTTATGACGCAAATGATGGAGAAATTCACACATTTCCATACGGAGGGGTAACTCCTTATACGTTTGAGTGGAGTATGGATAATGTGATTTCGCATCAAAGCAGTTTAACAGGAATCTCTGAAGGATTTTATCATCTTGAAATACATGATGCAAATGGATGTCAATATGATACGATGGTAATGATTCAGGAACCCTCACCAATACTTGTGGATTTTGAAGTGACACACCCAAGCTGCATTGGAAATAATGATGGAGCCATTGAACTTTCCGTGACAGGAGGTTTTGAGCCTTATTCATATATATGGGATAACGTAAACACAAGTTTGTCATATCTAACTCGACTATACGAAGGAACAATCGAGATTTCTGTGCTTGATAGCGACGGTTGCTCTGTTGATTTAGGGGCAATTACTCTAATCGATGTGCCAGAGGAATGTTTAAGAATCCCTGATGCATTTACGCCAAATAGTGACGATAATAATGACACTTGGGTTCTCGAGAATCTTGATAATTTCCCAAATGCGGTCGTTACTGTATTTAGCAGGTGGGGACAGATTGTTTATACCGGCAAACAAGGTGAGGATCCTTGGGATGGAACTAATATTGATGGTAAAAAGGTAGCGACAGGTTCATTCTTGTACTTAGTAAAATTGTACAACGGCTCAACGCCAATTTCAGGGATTGTAACTGTTGTTTATTAAGATCAAGTTTTTGGGTGTTTTGTATTTTATTTATATCCATACATTGCTTACAGGGTGTGTTATGTATGAAGTGTTAATGTTTTGCTAAAAAACAGGCATCCATTTCCATTTTATTCCGTATATTAAGTGTGGGAATAAAGACAATGTAGGATTAGTAGTAGTAGTTATGTAAGTGTCACACTAATAGTGGTTTATGCGTTTACAGGAAGGCAAGTGACACTTGTGTTTTGTTGGGAAAATTGTTTTTAAAAGGTGAAAGTGGGAGTTTGATGTTTGCATTTTTTTGTTTTGAAATACTTTAGGATGGTGTTTTTTTAATGTGCTGTTTAAGTTGGTACATAGTGGGATTGTAGGTTATGCTATCTACTTAACTTAAAGGCAGAGAGAAACCATGTTGTGTTAAATTTTGATATACGCGCTGTTTATGAAATTGATTGTTAAATACATTATTATTGTCTTTTTGGGGGTGGCTCCAGGCTTATTATTTGCTCAAAATATTAACTTACAAAAATCCGAATCAGAGTACTCAGAGGATATTTCATATTCTGATGAAGAATTACGTCATAAACTCGATAAAGCGAAAGAGTTATTGCCAAGTGATTGGGGCCAAATTACCACGCAGGAGCAATCGAGTAATATAGCTAAATATAATTCTAAAGGGGAATTAATAGTAAATAAGGTGCCTGGAATGCCAGGTTGGTCGCAACGAGAGGTTGACAACCTTAGAAATTCTATACATGATTTTAAACTCCATATTGAAAATATGGAAATAGCATTGGGTATGAGATCAGGAGAGATTTCATTAGACTTTAATGCTCCTCCCAAAAAGTTTGAGCCAGATTATACCTTGGATACCCTTATGCTAGTGCGGAGTACATCTGCACTTTTACCAGTTTTAGGCGATTATATTGGGCAGGCGATTACTAGAAAAATTGATTTCACTGATATCATTAGTTTTGATGATGTGTTAATGAATAGAAGAGGCGTCTCTCAAGGGATTTTTGATGCACTATGTCATTATGAGTCAATTAAAAACATTAGACAGAAAATGTATGATTACAAATATTTTCCTTCTAATTATGCTGAAGACGTGCAAAATTACATTAATCAACATGGATTAATTTATAATGATATTTTTAATAAAACTCAACAAATTCAATCAAAAGCTACTCCTTCCGGATATTATGAGCATTATATTTTACCAGTTGGAGCAACTTGGTTACCATCATGGGATGCAGTATTAGCCCACATGAATTGGGAATATGAGGATGATTCTTATTTAGATCATGCTACAGGACTTCCCTTTAGATTTTATGAGCGATTGAATTATAGTACGAATACTTCTGTTAGAGTTTCTACCAATGGATACGTGACTTTTTATCAGCAAGGTGGTGGTGCAGTTGATGGTACTGATTGGACAAACGATGCAATTACCTCTACAATTAATCCAGATGGTGCTTTATTTGGGTTTTGGGATGACTTGGTCATTTCTGATTCTGATCCCGAAACAAATTTAACAGATGCAATCTTTGTTAATACTTCAGGTGCAGCTCCAAACAGAGAATTTACTTGTGAGTTTTGGGTTGTAACGGGATATAATCAAGCTGAAGATACACAGGATGATTATACGTTTCAAATTAAAATATTTGAAGCAGATGGTTCAATCGAGTATCATTATCCAGTTAATGGGGCGACTTATAACGGTTATTATATTTGGTACCAATTTAATCCTAATATAGTTGATGCTACTGTAGGAATTGAAGATTATACAGGTGCGAATGGCGATTGTGGCCCGAATTGTTCAAATAGCATTTCAAATAAACCAAATAATAATCACAGATGGGTACCTATTGATTTAGGTCATCATACAAATCCAGAAATTGTAAGTTGTGGAAATACATATTCTAGGCGAAATGATTATTACCACTTGGAAAATCAAGTATCAAATTATACTTGTTCAGGCTGGAATGAGTCAGGACCTGAATATTGGTTCTCAATAAGTATGCCTTATGGAAGTATTTTAGATGTTGATCAAGTAAGCAGTGGTTGTGATCTTGATTATTTTTTAACAACAGTACCTGGCTCAAGTTCGTGTTATGATGGAAATTATGGTAGTACTGGCTTTACTGCTGAAATTAATTCAACAGATAATTATTATGTTTCTGTAGATGGTTATAATGGAAATCATTGTGAGTTTACTATTGATTTTAACTGTGTTTATCGACCAACTTCTCTAACTGCAAGCGATAACAATATTTGCGAAGGGACATCTGTAAATTTGAATGTAAGTGGTGGTGGTGGAGCTGGAGCTGAAATTCGTTGGTTTACTGGCTCATGTGAAGGTACACTGCTATCTGCATATAATGGACAGTCGAGTATTAGTGTTTCTCCTTCATCTACAACAACATATTATGCAGCTTATTTTTTTAATGGTGCCTATACAAGTTGTGTTAGCACAACAATTAATGTGACACCAAACCCGCCAAATGATGATTGTGCAGATGCAACTAACATAGGCTCCTTGCCATATAATAGTGGAGTAATGAATAACATTTGTGCAACAACTGATGTCCCGGCTGGTATAGGTTGTGGGACTTTTGGTAAAAATGTATGGTTTGAAGTAACAGGAACAGGAAATCTGATGGGAGCCAGTACTGTTAATCCGGGAACTGATTTTGATACAGAGTTACATATTTTTTCAGGATCATGTGATAGTCTGACTGAAATTACCTGTAATGATGATGCTGTCGGCCTTCAGTCAACCGCTACATGGTGTTCTAATAGTGGAACAACATACTATATATCTGTTGGATACTACTATAATATATCCTCTGGTGGAGAAGGAAATTATGAGCTTACAGTTATTGATTATCCCGTTAGTTCACCCACAGGAATTTCAGCATCTCCTTCTGCTATTTGTAATGGGGGAAACACCGTCTTATCAGCTTCTCCCGGAAATAATGGAAATCAGATATATTGGTACACAGGTTCTTGTGGAGGGTCTTTTATTGGATCCGGTAATAGCTTGACAGTTTCTCCTACTTCAACAACTACTTATTATGCCAGAACTTATAATTCAGCTTGTGGTAATTTTAGTTCTTCATGTGCTTCTGTAACTGTAATAGTTAATCCTTCTCCAACTGCCGATGCTGGTGCAAATGAAACAATTTGTATTGGAGGAAGTGTAACAATAGGGGGTTCTCCCACAGGCAGTGGAAGTAGTAGTCCATATAGTTACTCCTGGAGTCCATCCACAGGATTGAGTAGTACGAGTGCCTCAAATCCGACTGCTAGTCCTAGTTCAACAACAACATACACAGTTGTTGTTACCGATAATAATGGATGTACGGCAAGTGATAATGTTACCGTTACAGTTAATCCTACCCCAACAGCTGATGCAGGATCAAATGCATCAATATGTAATGGAGAAAATGTAAGCATAGGTGGATCTCCAACAGCCAGTGGAGGTAGTGGCCCCTATAATTATTCATGGAGTCCATCCAC
Source organism: Bacteroidales bacterium (assembly GCA_027858835.1). Taxonomy (GTDB): domain Bacteria; phylum Bacteroidota; class Bacteroidia; order Bacteroidales; family ML635J-15; genus JAQIBY01. Next base: position 16,561 of record JAQIBY010000080.1, read on the forward strand.
AGGATTGAGTAGTACGAGTGCCTCAAATCCGACTGCTAGTCCAAGTTCAACAACAACTTATACAGTAGTGGTAACAGATAATAACGGATGTACAGCAAGTGATAATGTTACCGTTACAGTCATTCCACAAGAAACTCCAACATTTAATCAACTTGGACCCTATTGTGTTGGTGACGCACCGGGTGCATTACCGTCAATTTCAACGAACGGTATATCCGGAACATGGTCGCCTGCAACAATTAGTACGGCCTCTGATGGCAATACAACTTATACATTTACACCGGATGCAGGAGAATGTGCCGTTTCAACAACAATGGATGTTACTGTTAATCCAATACCCGACCCAAGCATTACCCCACAAGCTGATTTATGTGAAAATGATGCAGCCGTTGCGCTCGTTGCAGCCGATGTCGGAGGGACTTGGTCAGGCACCGGAGTTTCCGGAAACAGCTTTGATCCATCCGTAGCAGGCGCAGGTGATTTTGTCGTGACTTACGACATTACCGTGGGAACTTGTTCAGACAGTGATAACATCACGATTCATGTTGATGCTATGCCCGATGCAAGCATTACACCCGCCGGACCATATTGTGTCAGCGATGCAGCCGTGATTTTAACAGCTGCTGATGCAGGAGGAACATGGAGTGGAACCGGAATCACCAATGCAACAACTGGAGAATTTGATCCATCAGTAGCTGACGCTGGTTCACATGTCATTACCTATGATATTACCAACGGCGTATGTACCGATACCGATAATATTACCATTGATGTGGTTGATATACCCGACGCGAGCATCACCCCACAGGCTGACCTTTGTGAAAATGATGCAGCCGTTGCGCTTGTTGCAGTCGATGCAGGCGGAACATGGTCAGGTACTGGAGTTTCCGGAACTAGCTTTGATCCATCATCAGCAGGTCCCGGCGATCATGTCATCACTTATGACATTACCGTAGGAACCTGTTCCGATAGTGATAACATCACGATACATGTTGATGCCATGCCGGATGCAACAATTACACCCGCCGGCCCATATTGTGTCAGCGATGCAGCCGTGATTTTAACAGC
>JAQIBY010000136.1 GCA_027858835.1 Bacteroidales bacterium
CCATATCTCTAATATTCATATCTTTTTTAGCATATTCTTTATTTGCTTCTCTCCAATCTTTTGCCGTGCAATTAAACAAAACAACATTTAACAAGTCTGCTTCTTCTGCATAAATCAACCATTCTTTATCTTTTTTATAATTCTTTGTTGGTAAAATATGATTTTCAACTGCATCTGTGTGAATATGATAATTTGCTTTACTTATTATTCGTTTAAAATTCCATTCAAGATTATATTGATTTGTTTCAACTTCTTTCAGTCGTTGATATTCAGTTATTAAATAAAGTTTAAAAGTTGGGCTTATCCAAGTTCCAAACTCGAATGCAATATCTTTATGAGCATAAGTTCCTCCATATCTCCCTGCTTTTGAGAATATACCAATTGCATTTGTTTTATTTGTCCATTCTTTTACACTTACTTTAAAACTGTTTAATCCCGATTGATTTCTAATTATGGCGAATTCGCCATAATTAAAATTAGGATTGTGGATTTTTTCCCAAACACTCAAAAATTCAAGAGTGTTGCGATTTCTCATCCAATCAGTTATGAAAAAATTACCGTCTTTAGCTTTTAGCATATCAGTCAGACAAATATAATCTTCTTCATCTCTTTTTTCGATAGAAATAAATTTATCTTCGACTTGTATTTTTGTCAATTTGCCCATTAATCAAATTTTAAGACTCAAATTTAACGTTTTATTTTACTGATAAAAAACTTTCAATAATAATACTGTTTTTCGTTGTTAAATTTCTTATGAACGCCAACGGTTGGGCTAAAAAGCGTTGCTGTCCCGCAGGGCAGCTATGATTTTTTAGCCATTGTTGGCGGGTCGTGTTTTTTATTTTTTCGTTTGTTTAGTCGACAAAGCGAGTTTCATCACTTTATCGTAAAATTCTTTAAAGTCTTCTTCGTTATATTTTGTCCGCATAGCTTTTAGAACATCTTCTGCTCCAAGTCCACCCCATTCCCAAAGCATAGTATCAAAGTTGTATTTCAGCATTTGGGTTTTGACTTCCTTTCTTATCGAATTCACAATCTCTTCTGTCAGTCCATATTCATTTAAAAGTCTGGTTAGTCTTTCATCTGTTTCTTTTGTGAATTCGGTGTCCAAGAAAGGTTCTAAAATCCAACCCCAAATGTCTGGTCGCTTTACTATTTTTAAGTCGTTTCTTCGAGCAAATTCTTTCAATTCATCCCTTTTCTCGGAAGTCAGAAATATGAGTTCATCTTTTACCTTAATTGTCGGTGGATAAGATTCAATGTCAATTTCGTCAATTGTGTCGACTAATATTCTTGTCTGCCCGTAGGCGATAGAAGGTTGAAAGGGATAGTCGTCAATTTGAATATAATCTCTTTCAATTCTTAACTGTCCTGAAGAAACGAGCAAGTCATTAACTTCTTTCTTTGAAGTACTGAACATCGTCCAACTGCCAGTCGGTTTTTCAGACGTTCCAAATATTTTTTTAAAGAAGTTCATTTTATGTTCTGTCGTCTTTTTTGCATGCCCGCCAACTCGTGTATATACACACCCCACTCACCAAAAGCCTGAAATACAGCCTCATATATTCGTGTATTAAGCATTTGTAAGCAAGTGTAAGCATTTACAAACGAGTTAGTATGGTTTCATGCGAAAGATAGCATAAAATATGCAATAAATGGCAGGTTTTTAAAATATTTTTGCGTGTTTTTGCTTTTACAGAACGATCTAGGGCTCCGCTTAGGTTTCAATAATCAGCCTAGAAACAAATAAACAATCAAACCGCAAGTAGAAAAAACTTTCCGCAAGCTTCAATCAGTAATTATGATGTTTTTACAATCTGCTCTCCAACAAACGCTTCACCCGTTCGGGAGTGAGCGTTTCGGTTTCTGAAAGTGCATCGAATCCTGGTCTGGACTCAAATCGTTTCTGAATTTCGTCAATTGTTTCATGTCCGATATTGTGATCAGACAAACGGGTTTCCATCCCGAGTCGCTGAAAAAAATAATTTGTTTGCTTGATTGCCTCATCAATGCGTTCATCGTCATCACCAGCTCTGATTCCCCAGATTCTTTCAGCATATTGCAATAGTTTCTCCCGCTTTTCCTCACGCATTTCGTCCATAACACCCGGCAGCACAATTGCCAGACTCAACGCATGATCAACTCCGTGCATAGCAGTTAGCTCATGTCCTATCATATGCGTTGACCAATCTTCAGGACAGCCAACTTTAATAATTCCGCCCAATGCCATACTTGCCAGCCACATTAGATTAGCTGCATGATGGTAATTATCGGGGGATTTCAATACTTCAGGTCCAATTTCAATTAAGCTTGTCAGAATTGACTCCGCCCATTTATCCTGCAGTTCAGCATGCACCGGGTAGGTAAGATATTGTTCAATCACATGTATATATGCATCCACAATTCCGTTACGAACTTGTCGCTCCGGCAAACTTGCAACAACCTGAGGATCGAGTACCGAAAAAACAGGGAACAATCTCGGATGTCCGAATGCAAGTTTTTCCTGGGTTGATTTACGGGAGATAACAGAATTTCCGTTCACTTCACTCCCTGTTGCGGGCAATGTCAATACAGTAGCTAAAGACACTGCATCTTTAACTTTCGCTCCTTTGCTCAACAAATCCCAAGGATCATCTCCTTGATATTTAGCGGCTGCTGCAACAAATTTTGTCCCATCAATTACCGAACCACCTCCAACGGCAAGTAAAAAGTCAATATTTTTTTCATTTACGATTTTTACCGCCTCCATAAGTGTTTCGTAAGTCGGATTGGGTTCTATCCCGCCAAACTCAGTCAAATCGAAATCTTCCAATGCAATTTTAACCTGATCATACACTCCATTTGATTTAATGGATCCACCACCATAAAGCATTAAAATTTTTGCTTCGGAAGGTATTTCTTTTGATATTTTCTCAATTTGTCCGGCACCAAACAAAATTTTCACCGGATTGTAATACACAAAGTTATTCATTTTGATATTTCATTTTAGGTCGTTTAAATGCTCTTATCATTAACCACACACCTATTAAAACAAACGGGATGCTTAAAAGTTGACCCATTAGTAAAGGAAAATCCCAAGCTCCGGTTTCCATTTGCACTGTCTTTGTAAATTCGATAAAAAAGCGAAATGTAAAAACTGCAATAAAGAACAAACCGGTTAGGAGTCCTTCTCTCCTGCCCCAATCTTTTTTGTAATATAGTAACATCAACGCAAAAAAGAACAGCAAATAAAATATTGCTTCGTAAAGTTGGGTTGGATGTCGAGGCAACTCATCCACTCTGTGAAAAATAAACGCCCAAGGAACTTGAGTAGGAACACCTACAATTTCATGATTAATAAGATTACCAATCCGCACAAAGGAACCTGCCAGCACGGCAATAATTGACAATCTGTCAATCAAATATAAAAATGTAAATTCCTTACGCTTTCGCTGAAAGAGCCATACGGCGAGAAATATTCCGATTGCACCGCCATGACTTGCCAGGCCACCTTCCCAAACTTTCAAAATATCAAGCGGGTTTTGCAGATAATGCGAAGGATTATAAAACAGGCAATGTCCGAGCCGCAAACCGACAATCACACCGATCACAACAAAAATTGCAAGTCGATCCACTAATTCTTGTTTCACACCTTCTTTTTTAGCGATACGGCTAAATACGAGATATGCGAGTAAAAAACCGGTTGCCAGCAAAATTCCATACCAGCGAACACCTCTTGCGCCAATTTCAAATGCAACAGGATCAACAGTCCAATCAATAAATCCTACCATAATTTTTCTTTATTTAATCCATGAGTTCTATCTTCAGAAATGGTAATTGCAGTTTCAATCAATGCCAAATGAGAATATGCCTGCGGAAAATTCCCCAACAATGCTTTGGTCTCAAAGTCAATGTCTTCACTGAATAACCCAAGATGGTTTGAATATCCCAAAACGCGTTCAAACATCGCTTTTGCTCTGGCTTTTTCCCCTATGCGATAAAGTGCGGTAATTAACCAGAAAGTGCAAATTGTAAACGAAGATTTCGGAGCTCCGAAGTCATCCTTATTTTTGTATCGATACATCAAGCCGTCCCGACTTAATGCTTTTTCCGTGGCATGAACTGTCGATTGAAATTTAGGATCATCTGCAGAAATAAAGCCATAAGATTCCATCAACAGATTTGAAGCATCAAGCTCTTTTGAGCCATAAGTTTGAGTAAACGCACCCACCGATTCGTTCCAAGCATTTTGCATGATATCTTCTTTTATTTCATCTCGAAAGACAGTCCATTTATTGACATAATCAGGTAAGTTTATCATTTTTGCAATTTTCACTCCCCGGTCCAAAGCAACCCAACAAAGTACTTTTGAAAAAGTAAAATGCTTTTGTTCATTACGGATTTCCCAAATTCCGCGATCCGGATTCCGCCACGAGTGCTGTACTACTTTCATCATGCTGCGTGTGACTGTCCATAATTCCTCAGAATTTGACAAACTCACATCAAAACGTTTGAATAACTGAAAAATCACATCAACCAACACTCCATATATATCGTTTTGTTTTTGCTTGTATGCGGCATTTCCAATCCGAACAGGTTTTGAGCCTTCATAACCATCCAGATAATCAAGATGTTTTTCGCTCAATTTCTTTTCGCCATTGATGCCGTACATAATCTGAATTGGTTCATCTTTAACAGGCACAAGTTTAAGGATATAGTTCAGGTAGCGTCTGGCAACATTAAGATGTCCCAAATTCGACAACACTTTAATTGTCATGGAGGCATCGCGCATCCAACAAAATCGATAATCCCAGTTTCTTTCCGCCCCGATTGTCTCAGGTAAAGAAGTGGTTGCCGCTGCGAGAATTGCTCCGCTCGGATTATAAGTCAACAATTTCAATACCAACGCCGAGCGAATAATTTTATCATTGTACTGTGAATATTTTTGTGTGCGATCGGCCCAGTTCAACCAATAAACCTTCGTGCGCTCCAATTTCAAAAGCGCTCGCTCAACAGAGGGCAAGTGGAGTTTTTGATGATAAGACAGCAATATATACTCATCCTCAGACAGCAACATCTCTTTGGAGTCTAATAAACTTTCAAAATCGAAACTGCTGTAAAGATATGCAGAATCGTAATCGCCTTCGGTGGTAGTGGATTTAATGTACTTGCTATGGATATTCGAATTCGTGCCCCCCAAGGCATAGTTCATTTTCGGATTATAGTTTACCCGAATTTTGGGTTTTCCTGAAATCACACGAAAATACCGAATAATATCAGGCGGGGCATAATAATCATTATCGCCATTCATGTAGCGCGGCATGAAATCAGTAATTTCAAACGCATCGGTTCCATTATCAAAACGAGTCAATAACAGATTGGTTTTGCGCATGTACTTTTGTGTGATTTTATAATCATCACTCGTTACGATGGAAAATTCTCCCCCAATTTTTTTATCCAAGATTTTTGCAAAAATTGATGGACTGTCGAATTTCGGCAAACAAAACCACTCTATTGCTCCCTTATCCGACACCAATGCAGCGCTTCGACAATTTCCTATAAGTCCATAATTCAATGTTCTCATGCTATTTTTATTAAAATATCAGTATTTTTATGGTCAGGTTCGAATTTATTTGTATTTTTTCACAAAACTGATGCAATATGAAAAGAATTATTATAATTTCAAACCGATTGCCGGTAAGTTTAAATTTTGACGACAATAAAATCACTGCCAAACAGGGCATCGGCGGATTGGCGACGGGCATGAAACCTGTTCATGAAAATTATGATAGCTTATGGTTTGGATGGCCCATGTTTGATCCGAAAGCCATTGGGAAAGAAAAAACGAAAGAAGCGGAAGCTTTGCTGGCTGATTATAAATGTGCACCGGTTTATTTGGACCCCGAAGACATTGATGATTACTACTACGGTTTCAGCAACCGAACAATTTGGCCCTTATTTCATTATTTCTTGCAATACACCGAATACAAAGCAGAATATTGGGAAGCTTATGTACGAGTAAATCAAATTTTCGCAGATACTATTGCAGAACACATCAACGAAGAAGATCACATTTGGATTCACGATTATCATTTGTTTTTATTGCCTCAGATGCTGCGAAAACGCTTTCCGAACATTGGAATCGGTTTTTTCCTTCATATTCCATTTCCATCTTACGAGGTTTTCAGATTATTACCATGGCGAAATGAGATTATTGAGGGTATTCTCGGTTCCGATTTAGTCGGATTTCACACCTACGATTACGAACGACATTTCCGCTCATGTGCCCACAGACTTTTGGGTTATGATGCCGATTTCAATCGAATTCAGTTAAATACACGAGAAATTAATCTGGATGTTTTCCCGATGGGAATTGATTATGATTATTTTGAGCAAGCTGCCATTGAAAAACGAAATCGCTCCGTAAAAGACAAATCGGAAATTCAGAAAGAAATTGACAAGTACTTCTTAACACAACCTGATAGAAAGTTGATTTTAAGCATCGACCGTTTAGATTACAGCAAAGGAATACCAAATCGGCTTTGGGCCTATGAACGTTTTCTTGAAAAATATCCTGAGCATCGCGGAAAAATCACTTTGCTAATGCTTGCCACACCAACACGCAGCAATGTCCCTCAATATCAACAAATGAAAAAAGAGGTTGATGAATTGGTCGGCAGAATTAATGGGGAATACGGAATGATCAATTGGACACCAATCTGGTATTTTTATCGCAGCATGCCTTTGGATAAATTGATTGAATTATATCTAGCGAGTGATATTGCGCTGCTAACTCCTATCCGTGACGGAATGAATTTGGTCGCAAAAGAATATCTTGCTTCCAAACCGGATGATAAGGGCGTTTTAATTTTAAGTGAAATGGCCGGTTCTGCAAAAGAAATGAGTGAAGCATTAATTATTAACCCAAATAATACGGAAGAAATTGCAGATGTCATTCATCAGGCGATTATTATGCCAGAAGAAGAACAATTAATGCGGAACAAAATATTAAAAACCCGACTTAAACGATATAATATTGATAAATGGGCAACCGATTTTCTTGGCACACTTGAAAAACATTCCAAGCGAAAAGCAATATATCGTCCGAAAAACTTAAGTGCGGTTAAAACGAAACTCTTAAAACAATATAAGGAATCTAAAAAGCGCATTTTGCTACTAGATTATGATGGAACATTGCAAACATTCCATAATGATCCGCAGCAAGCATATCCTGACAAAGCATTGTATGAGCTCCTAGATAAACTCAGCAAAAACCCGAATAACACAGTCGTAATTATTAGTGGCCGAGACAAAGAAACCCTACAAAAATGGTTTGGGAACACCGACTTAAAACTTATTGCAGAGCACGGAGTTTGGGTGTGCAAAAATAATGAGTGGGTAATGACTGCCCAAATGAATGACGAATGGAAAGACATTTTCCGTCCGATTATACAGTGGTATGTTGATAGAACTCCGGGTAGCTTTTATGAAGAGAAAAACTATTCATTAGTATGGCATTACCGAAAATCAGATCCTGAATTAGGTAAAAACCGTGCCATTGAATTGAAAGACGAAGTCAACAGTTTAATTGCAAATCACAATCTCGAAATTATGGAGGGCAATAAAGTAGTTGAATTAAAAACATCAGGAATTAATAAAGGACAAGCAGCACTTAACCACATGGCAGGTGAAAGTTATGATTTCATCATGGCAATTGGTGATGACTGGACGGATGAATTCTTATTTAAAGCCATGCCAGCCTCTGCACATACTATAAAAGTAGGAAGTATAAATACAGTAGCTCATACGCTAATTGATTCTGTTCAGGAAGTTAGAGATTTTCTAAAAGATTTAACCGAATAAAGTGCAAATAACAAGTAAATGTTTTGGATTTTTGGAATTATTCTGTACTTTTACAATTATAACTTTTAAACGAAACTATATTATGAAAAAACTATCAATTTTTGCAGTAGCAGCAGTATTCGGATTGTTTGCTGTATCATGTAACAACGGTGAGGAAGCCACTGATGAAGAAACCAAAACTGAAGAAGTGAAAAGCGACGAAACTCAAGATGAAGTTGCAGAAACCGAAGAAGAGATTGTAACAACCGAAGCAGACGAAAGTGTTGTTGCTGAAGACAACAAAACTGTTGAAAAAGATGAAGATGTAGTTAATTCGAACCCTAAAGCACAACAAATTAAAGAAGTTGAGATAGACGAAAAAGAGGTTGCTAAAAAAGGCGAGATTGAAGAAAAAGGCACTGAAATTCAACCTTAATTCACTGAAAAATATTAATTTAGGGGGCTAAATGCCCCTTTTTTTTATGCTGTCAATTTGCATCCCGATTTATAATTCTGTTCCGCTGAAACTTATTGAGCAACTCAGCGCTCAAATTTTCCATGAAAATATTGAGGCTGAAATGCTTTTGCTTGATGATGCATCCCCTGAAAACATACAGCTTGAATTAAATAAAGCAAATGCAATCCCGGGGGTAACTGTCCACCAATCCCCGAAAAACTTGGGACGATCCGAAGCAAGAAATCGTCTCGCTGAAATTGCAAAATATCCTTACCTCCTCTTTATAGATTGTGATTCAGGTATTGATAATGAAACCTATCTGCACAACTACATTCAAAATGCAAAACCAAATACGGTGTGTTGTGGCGGGACAAGCTATGAAACAGAAAAACCACAGAAAGTATTTATGCTCCGTTGGAAATACGGTCATCAGAGAGAGAGTAAATCGGCAGAGAAAAGAAACAGAAATCCGTATTATGCATTTACAACCCATCATTTTCTGATTGATAAAAACACATTTCAAGCCATAAAATTTGACACTTCAATTCAAGGATATGGGCACGAAGACAGTATATTTGGCTTGGAATTAAAAAAGCAAGAAATCCCAATTATCCACATTGACAATCCCTTACTGCATCTGGGATTAGAGCCTGCATCAGTATTTCTGAAAAAATCTGAGCAAGCCGTGAAAAATTTAAAAATACTTTACTTTAAACATCAATCTGAGCCGGATTTCATCAAAAGCAATCAACTTTTACAATTTTATGAAAAACAAAAGAAGATGCGACTCATCTGGTTTTGGAAAATCCAGTTTTTCCTATTTAAACCCCTCATTAAAATTCAATTACAAAGCAACAATCCGTCTTTGAAACTATTTGATTTTTACAAATTCGGATTTTTCATCACAATAAGAACATAATAACAAGCAAACAGCAAATCATGAAATATAGTAGAAAACAACTATCAATTCTTGGCATTGTTGCAATTACTGCCTTTATGGGAACTTTTCTCATTTCATCAGTTAATATTGCACTGCCTGCCATTGAAAAAAGTTTCGGATTAAACGCAATTGCTTTGAGCTGGGTCATTACTGCATTTTTACTTGCAATGGCAATTTTTCTGCTCCCGGTTGGTCGCTTGGGTGATTTAACCGGAATCCGAAGAATGTTTAAAATAGGAGTAATTATATTTACTGCAGCATCCATCGCTTGTGGCCTTGCTCCAAACGGAACCTGGCTAATAATTTTTCGATTATTTCAAGGTATCGGCGCAGCACTTACCAGCACAACTGGTCCCGCAATTCTCGTTTCTGCATTTCCCCCGAAATTTCGTGGTCGTGTACTCGGAATGTCAGTTGCAGCCGTTTATCTCGGATTAGCATTCGGACCCTTTGCAGGCGGAATTATCACACAATATCTCGGATGGAGAGCAATCTTTTTTATCGCTTCTGGACTCGGGATTATCACAATTTTAATTGCATTTCGCTTTTTAGGCAAAGACACAATTCCTGAAATCAAAGGAAGAAAAATTAATTTAACAGGTAGTGTTTTTTACATGTTCGGCTTGATTGCCTTAGTATATGGTTCATCAAAAATTCCGGAAACCTTTGGATGGTTACTTATGGTAGCTGGCATTATTTTCATGACAATTTTCTGGCAAGTTGAACGCAAATCAAAGCTCCCGGTTATCGAAACAAAACTTTTCACAAAAAACCGCCTTTTTGCGTTTTCAAATCTTGCCGCACTAATTAATTACAGTGCTACTTTTGCAATTGTTTTTTTGCTCAGTTTATATCTGCAGAAAATTCAGGGATTATCACCACGCGACGCCGGTATTATACTTGTCGCCCAACCCGCAATCATGGCAATTTTCTCTCCAATATTTGGAAGCATGTCAGACAAAATACAGCCACGTATTTTAGCAACCGCCGGAATGAGCATTTGTACAATTGGCTTAGTGTTTTTTGCATTTTTGAGCGCAACGAGTCCAATTTGGCTAATAATAATTCTCTTAATTTGGATGGGTTTTGGATTTGCGCTTTTTTCATCCCCAAATATGAATACTATCATGAGTTCTGTTGACAAAACCCAATACGGATTAGCATCCGGCTCTGCATCAACAATGCGTGTACTTGGACAGATTGTAAGTATGACTGTTGTAACATTCTCATTTGCTATTATTATTGGTAATCAAACAATTGAACGGGTATCTGACCCCGACTTTTTATCTGCCATGCAGTGGGGATTTATCAGCTTCGCATCAATTAGTATTTTTGGCATTTATTTTTCATATAATCGTGGAAAAATCCGCAGAGAAAACTAAAATACAAGATATTTACACAATATTTGCTTAAATAAATTGAAAATTTTGAAAACGACACGACATATATTAATACTGCTGGCAACCGCTACCTTGATTGCATGTTCAACAGTGCCCTTAATTAACAGGAAACAAGTTTTATTGGTTCCACAATCTGAAATGCTTACTATGAGCCATTCATCATATCGTCAGTTTTTAGACACCAATGATGTTACTACCACCACAAAAGATGCAAAACGCATTCAGACTATCGGGAATAATATTTCAAGTGCGGTAGAAAGCTTTTTGACTGAAAAAGGACTAGAAAATCGAATAAAACAGTTCTCATGGGAGTTTAATTTAGTGAATGACCAGACTCCGAATGCATGGTGCATACCCGGCGGGAAAGTGGTTTTTTACAGTGGCATCCTACCCTATTGCGACACAGATGAAGGCATTGCAGTTGTGATGGCGCATGAAATTGCCCACGCTGTTGCACGACACGGAAACGAACGCATGAGCCAAAACCTAATGGTATCAATGGGTGGCATGGCATTAAGTGAATTTATTAATGAGAAACCGCAAGAAACCCAACAGCTCTTTTTATCAGCATTTGCAATTGGCTCACAAGTTGGCGTGCTTCTGCCATATTCCAGAAAACACGAATATGAGGCTGACAAATTAGGACTTATTTTCATGGCTATGGCCGGATATAATCCACAAGAAGCTGTGAATTTCTGGGAACGTATGATGAATAGTGGCGGAGTAAAACCCCCTGAATTTTTAAGTACACATCCTGCTGATAAAAATCGTATCGAAGCAATGCAGAAAGCAATGCCTGAGGCAATGAAATATTACGAAGCATCAAAGCAATAATTCAAAAAAATCTCAAAAACCAAAAATATCATGAAATATTTCTGGTTTTAATACTATATTTGTTAACCGAATATAAAAACTGTAAACATGACAAATATTACAACAAAATTTTTGGGACTAGAACTTAAATCACCTGTAGTTGTAAGCAGCTCAGGACTAACAAAATCTGTTGAAAGTTTAAAAGAAATGGAATCATACGGCGCAGGTGCTGTCATCCTAAAATCGCTTTTTGAAGAACAGATTAATGTAGAAGCCGGTCGCCTAATAAGCCAAAGCCACGATTATCCCGAAGCGGAAGATTACATTCGCGGATATGCAAAACATAATTCCGTTGATGAATATCTGAAACTCATCCGTGATGCCAAAGCAAACGTCAAAATCCCAGTTATTGCAAGCATTAATTGTGTCTCAAGTAAAGATTGGACAGGTTTTGCAAAAAAGATTCAGGATGCCGGTGCAGATGCTCTGGAATTAAATATCAATATCATCCCGCAAAACGGAAATGTTGAAAGCCTGAATATTGAATCAAAATATTATGATATTGTTGAAAAAGTGCTTGAGGAAATTGATATTCCATTGGCAGTGAAAATTGGCCCGCATTTTACAAACATCATGAGACTGGTAAAACAGTTACAGTTCAGAGGCGTAAAAGCAGTAACTTTATTTAACCGTTTTTACGAACCGGAAATTAATATTGACAAGATGGAAATGGTATCTGCTTCAGTTTTCAGTAAAGATACTGATATTCGCCACTCACTTCGCTGGGTAGGAATGGTAAGCGGCAGCATTAAAAACATTGAAATTGCAGCATCAACCGGAATACATGATGGCGGCGCGGTTGTAAAACAATTGCTTGCAGGTGCTCAGGTTGCTCAGGTTTGTTCCGTACTTTATAAGAAAGGCGCGAAACAAATTAAGATTCTGAATGATGAAGTAAAAACATGGATGCAAGAACATAATTTCGAAAATATTGAAGATTTCAGAGGAAAAATGTCCTGGGAAAATATTCCTGATTCTCAAATTTATATGAGGTCTCAATTCATGAAATACTTTTCAAGTGTAGAATAATCCTAAACCTATGATATTGATGAAAAACAGCTTTTAAACGGGCTGTTTTTTTTGTTTTGCTAAAAATCATTGACAAGGTATTATTATCAGAAACAGTCACATCAAGAAAAAAAATTCATCAAAAATCAACAAAACAGCGCATTTCCCTGTTTGCAGTTTAACTTAAAGATTGTACTTTTGTAAAAATTTAATTAAGATGATAAAAATTACATTACCGGATAATTCTGTTCGTGAGTACCCTAACGCACTCACCGGAATGGATATTGCGAAAGATATAAGTCCCCGCCTTGCAAAAGAGGTATTATCAATTACTGTTAACAATGAAATATGGGATTTAACCCGCACAATTAATACTGATGCTCACATTAAATTGCATAAATTTGATGATCAAGAGGGGAAATTAGCGTTCTGGCATTCTTCGGCACACTTAATGGCTGAAGCTTTGGAAAAGCTTTATCCCGGCATAAAACTGGGTATCGGCCCAAGTATTGATAATGGGTTTTATTACGATGTTGATTTACCGGAAGGAACCATAATCTCCGAAAACGATTTTTCGAAAATCGAAAAAACCATGTTGGAGCTGGCGCGTCAGAAAAATGAATATGTCCGTAAAGAAACACCAAAAGATGAAGCGCTGAAGCACTACACCGAAAAAGGAGATGAATATAAAATGGAGTTAATTAAAGATCTCGAAGACGGGACAATCACATTTTATACTCAAGGAAATTTTACTGACCTATGTCGCGGCCCACATTTACCGAACACCGGTTTAATCAAAGCAATTAAACTGATGAACATTGCCGGCGCATACTGGCGTGGTGACGAAAAAAACAAACAGTTAACCCGTATTTACGGCGTAAGCTTTCCAAAGCAAAAACTATTGGAAGAGTATCTCGTTTTGTTGGAAGAAGCAAAAAAACGTGACCACCGAAAAATCGGAAAAGAACTTGAACTTTTTACTTTCTCTCAAAAAGTTGGAATGGGGCTTCCTTTATGGTTGCCACGTGGCACTGATTTGAGAACCCGTCTGGAGGATTTTCTTAAAAAAGAACTGCGTCGTCGCGGATATCAAATGGTGATGTCACCACATATCGGTGATGTAAACTTGTACAAAACGTCAGGACACTATTATAAATATGCCGAAGACTCTTTCCGCCCGATTACGACACCTCAAGAAGGCGAAGAATTCATGTTAAAACCCATGAACTGTCCGCATCATGTTGAGATGTTCAAGTTTTCACAATATTCCTATCGGGATTTACCGGTGCGCATGGCAGAATTTGGAACAGTTTATCGCTATGAGCAACATGGTGAGCTTCACGGATTAACCAGAGTACGCTCTTTCACTCAAGATGACGCCCATGTTTTCTGTCGTCCTGATCAATTGAAAGATGAATTCAAATCCATCATTGATTTGGTGCATTATATTTTCAAAATCTTTGATTTTAAAGAATTTACCTCACAAATTTCATTAAGAGATTCCGATAATCATGAAAAATACATCGGAACTGATGAAAATTGGGATAAAGCAGAAAAAGCAATACAAGAAGCGGCTGAAGAAAAAGGACTCAAAACCGTTGTTGAGTACGGCGAAGCAGCATTTTACGGACCGAAACTTGATTTCATTGTCAAAGATGCACTCGGCAGAAGCTGGCAATTGGGAACAGTTCAAATTGATTACAACTTACCGGAACGTTTTGAATTGCAATATAAAGGCAGTGACAATGAAAATCATCAGCCAATAATGATTCATCGCGCGATTTTTGGCTCAATGGAGCGCTTTATTGCCGTTATGATAGAGCATACAGCAGGAAAATTTCCGCTGTGGCTTACTCCTGATCAGGCGGTTATACTTCCAATCAGCGAGAAATTCAATGATTATGCAAAAAAAGTTTCAGAATTGTTAAATAATTACGATATTCGCAGCCTGATTGATGATCGCAACGAAAAGATTGGCAGAAAGATACGCGACAATGAATTAAAACGCATACCTTATCTGCTAATTGTGGGTGAAAACGAAGCTAAAAACGGCACAATCTCTGTCAGAAGACAAGGTGAAGGAGATCAAGGCGTTGTAAGCATTGAGGAATTTGCAAAAATGGTCAATCAGGACGTAAAAACAGAATTAGATTATTAAAGTATTAGTATAAACCAAAATAAAGGAGGAACCTAGCCATAGGAAAAAAAAGACATAGCCCAAGAAAGAGAGACACTGGTCCATCGTATCGAATTAATGACGAAATTCGGGTACCCGCAGTGCGTCTTGTCGGTGACAACATTAATGAACCTGGCGTTTACAGTACACGGGAAGCATTGCAAATTACCGACGAATTAGGATTGGACTTAATTGAAATTTCACCAAAAGCTGACCCACCGGTTTGCAAAGCTGATGACTATCAAAAGTTTTTGTATCAACAAAAAAAGAAACAAAAACAAATGAAAGCCAACACCGTAAAAATGGTGGTTAAAGAGGTACGCTTTGGTCCGAATACGGATGACCATGATTATAATTTCAAATTAAATCATGCGAAAAAATTCCTGCAGGATGGTGCAAAAGTAAAAGCATTTGTGTTTTTCAAAGGTCGGTCAATCTTGTTTAAAGAACAAGGTGAAATTCTGTTGCTGAGACTGGCACAAGACCTCGAAGAGTACGGAAAAGTTGATCAGTTACCAAAGTTAGAAGGAAAACGAATGATTATGTTTTTCTCACCTAAGGTATCATCAAAAAATAAGAAATAATTATTTTTATAATCAAAACAAGTGGTATATGCCTAAGATGAAAACAAAATCCGGTGCAAAGAAAAGATTCCAAATCACCGGAAGTGGGAAAATTAAGAGAAAACATGCGTACAAAAGCCACATTTTGACCAAAAAGTCAAAAAAACGCAAACGCAGATTGGGACATTTCACAACAGTTGATAAAACTGCTGAAGACAGCATCAAACATCAATTGGGAATGAAATAATCCCCTCAATTAATTTTCAAAAACAAAGTTATTAACCTGGTTTAGCTGAAAGATTCGTCGGTTGACGGACGCTGAATCACAAAACTAAAAATTATGCCAAGAAGTGTAAATGCAGTAGCCTCAAGAGCTCGCAGAAAAAAAGTACTAAAACAAACCAGAGGGTATTTTGGTGCACGTAAAAACGTTTGGACGGTTGCAAAAAACAGCTATGAAAAAGCACTATGTTATGCGTACCGTGATCGCAAAACGAAAAAACGCATGTTCAGAAGACTGTGGATACAACGTATCAACGCAGCTTCAAGACTCCATGGAATGTCCTACTCACAATTTATGGGTGGTGTTCACAAACATGGAATTGAACTAAACCGTAAAGTACTCGCCGACCTCGCAATGAATGATCCAAAAGCATTCAAAGAACTTGCGAAAATTGTAAAAAAATAACACAAGAACATTTATAAAATTAAAGCTGTGCGCCTACTGGCGTACAGCTTTTTTTATGTTAGCAAAAAATAGGATGCATAAATGCATCCTATACTTCTATTATTTAGTGAATTTCTATTCTAATATAATCTTCTTAAATCGGACACCTGTATCAGTTTCAAGCTTGATAAGATACATTCCTGCTGAGAAATTACTTAAATCAAGCGTAAACATGTCTGTGCTTACCGTTTTTTGAAGCATCTGTTTTCCATCAAGTGAACTGACACTAATCATATTGAGGTTTTTTGATTCAACCGTTACGATTCCTGTTGATGGATTCGGATAAATAGTTGCATCAATTAAAATCTCACTTCCCGGGTCACTTATTGACATTGGAAACACTTCATTTCCGCTAAGCATAAAATTCACTTCATAATCATCATCAGTATTTGTTTGTAAATTATATGGTGTCCATTGTGAATATTCAAAACTACTAACAAATAATTCAAGATTCGCATTATCCGGAACTTCAGAAAACTCATATTCCCCAGCATCATTCGTTACCGATACATCAATCACACTTGCATCATCTATGTTTCTCAAAATTACAACCATATTTTTCTTGGGATCCAGATCTGCTTTCGTGTTTCCTACACCAACGACACCAGTAACCGTATTACTACCAGTGTTTCCAGACATTGCAGGATGATGCAATGTGGCATATAGCAAATCATCCGAATCAAGGTTTACCAAAATTGCATCTTCATAAATTAAAGCCGACTCGTAGTAAACATGTGGACTTACGAAATAGTCATCAGGATTTAAAATTGTAGAACTCAAATAAAACTGTCCAGGTTCCACATTTTCAAAAATCACATTGCCATTATCAGACAGCACTTGTTGGTCTTCAACAGCAATATCAGTTGTGAAGCGATACAAAGTTACTTCAACTTCTCCGGTGAAAAACTGCTCTGCATTATATCCATATGTTACATTTACAACAATCTGGTTATTTTCACTTTCTTCAATAAAAGTAACTGAACCTTGTAGCACGGTACAATCAGCATTATTACGACTCCATATTTCATATGTTCCAGCAGGGTAATTATTTCCAAGCGAAAGCATACCTCCTGTTCCTTCTATTTCATCCAAAACAACAGAACCACCACAAGTGACCCAATAATATTGACTTGCATAGCTAGATTCTAAACCAATCTCTCCCATATTTCCATACTGAAGAATACCATCCGAAGGATATTGAATTAAGTCTTGATAAGCAGGGTTTGGATAATAAAGCAATTGAAGGACATAAGAACTATCACAACCTAATTGCTCAGTGGAATAATGAGCATAAAAAGTACCTTCGTCGAAATAAATACTATCATGCCAAGTAAAAGAGTCTCCCTCACAAATATATTGAAGCGTATGAAACATATAACCTGGTGTCACAAAAAGCTCAAGCTGATAAACGCTATCGCAACCTGATTCAACAGATTCATATTCTGCAAAATAAATTCCACTTTCGGAATAATATTGATTGTGCCAGAATAAACTATCTTCATAACAAATAGTTGCATCTTCACTAAAGAAATAACCTTCATTTACAGTTACTGTCCAATTCTCTGAAGCATATGAATTAACCAAAGTGTAAATTACAGCATCACTAAAATCATTAACAGTAACACCAGAAACCTGCTCTACCCCATCTATGTAAGCAGTTGTCTGATCTGACAATGTAAAATCACTAACTAACTGCGTTAAATCAGTTCCTGCCTCAACATTGAGATTTATTGTCTTTTCAAAATAATTAATATCAATTTCAGAGCCATTATGCTGAGGGAAAGTATAAGACATAAACATTGGAGTGGTTTCTTCTGAAACAATTTCATTGGTTTTTAAGCGAATACCAAGGCCACCATGTGTCCATAAATCTGAATAAAACCATTCGTAATTACCCCCTGAAAAATTCCAAGCAATACCATATTTACTGGTATTCATGCTATTATCATAACCAATAAAACAATTACTTTCTGAATCTTCATAATAAAACTCAACTGCAACACGCAATGTGTTATCACTCGGAGCTTCACCGGGATAAAAATTATATATCTCCGAAAAAGAAAATGAATACCATTCTCCCAACATGCTTTCTTCAATTGTAATAAATTCACTATAAGCAACAGTTTCCCATTTATCTGAACTTTCATCATATTGTTTAATATGCACTAACATCTGACTTTCAGGATCTGAAGCCTCATGAATATAGACATCGACTTCTTCAATCGAACAATCATACAAAACGACATAATCCGTTGCAATCATATCTCCGTTATTGCCAGCATCCATTGACATTCTGGGTCCAATTGCATAATTAACATTTCCTAAATCACGGCCAAAGGTATTTTCAGTAACATTGAAATAGGTTGTATCTACGTTGTTAATTAAATTTTGATCATTTGTTTCATTGAGATTATAAACCACTGTATATTCACCAATTACCGGATCATTTAACAAAAATTCTGTCAACAAATCCAATGTGTCGGTTTCAAAAGCAGCAAGTGAAGTCCCTATCACGGCCTCATCATAAATTAATGCCAAATCCGGATTATAAACTTTAACATTAAACTCTGGGATTACATCTTGATTGCCAAAATTTGTAACAATCCCATTAAAAATCATTGTGGCATCATCTGATTCAAACTGTTTTTGGGGAATCATTCCATAATGCGAACTCATATGAAAATAATCAAAAAAATCCTGTTCATTATAATCTGCATACGTAAAGAAATTCATCACTCCTTTTTCCAATTTAATATCAACATCTGGGTTTTCAACTATTTGGACATCATCAATTTGCCAGCCGTATCCATATCCCGCATTATTAGCAGATGTTGTTTGCCATCTAAAACGTAAAGAAACATTTACTTCATTTGCAATGTAATCAGACAAAATCAATTCACAATAATCATCGCCATAATCATGCACCTCCACATTTTCATTCATTAGAATCTCATTATCCCATGTCAAACCGCCATCAGTACTTATATCCAAATAACAATAAGCAGTATTCAACTGCTTGAAATTCTGATAAAAACAAAGCTTTGGCACATCAACCTCAGACAAATCTAATCCATCAAACTGAATCCATGTATTTTTAATTTCCTCGGTTCCCATAAGTATATCAGTAACACCATCAATCCACGCAAAATTTCCTCCGGATGCAGAAAATTCGCCCACATCTCGTTGCCCACAATAATACCACGCTGAACTCACCATGGTTCCTGTTGGCAAATCTGGATTAATAAAATCAACGCCAACTTCATAGTCAACCCCTGTAATTGTCGTGTCAGAAACAGTCCAATCAGCATCTCCTTGGTTGTGACCCAAAGTCCACACGGCCGGCGTCTCATCAAAAGTCACCTCCCAAACTACATCCTGATTTTTTAGATGTTTTTCTGTGGTGGTCATCGACTTTGTTGAATTCAAATTATGAGATTGACTGAATGCAATAATCGAAAATAAAATTAATTGGACAAATAATAGAATTCTACTGGCTTTCATGGCGTTTAATTTTAAATATTAAGAAATAATTACGGCTTTATAGAACATATAACTGTAAATATAGTCAATTTATTTCATATATAAAAAGTTTTTTTTCTAAAAGTCCATCATGTCTGTTCTGTCTAACTGAAAAATGAGTAGAATAAAACTACATTTCGCCATAAACATTTTAAACAAAAATGCAGCAAACAAACTATCCCGAAGCGTTTGATGTTTCCTTTAAGCTTCATTTAACAGGATATTCAGATTTTTTAAACTCAAATTCAAGCATTTTTTATACCTTTGAAAGCTATGAAAGTTGCGATTATCGGATATGGAAAAATGGGGCATATGATTGAAGCCACCTGCCTTGAACGTGGGCATGAAATTGCTTTGGTTGTTGACAAAGCCAATCAAAATGATTTGAATTCGGAGAATTTAAGCAGAGTTGATGCTGCAATTGACTTCAGCACTCCAGATTCTGCCTTTGATAATATTATGAAATGTATTGAGGCGAATACTCCGATTGTTTCAGGAACAACGGGCTGGTTAAACAGAAAATCAGAAATTGAAAACGCCTGCAAAGCTAACAATGCAAGTTTCTTTTATGCATCAAACTTTAGCATAGGCGTTAACCTATTGTTTGCAATCAATCAAAAACTCGCTAGGCTGATGGATGGTTTTGACAATTATCAATGTGAAATTGAAGAGACACATCATATCCATAAACTGGATGCACCAAGCGGCACAGCAATTTCACTTGCGGATGACATTGTAAAAAATATTCGCCGCTTGGATAAATGGAAACTCGCTGAAAATACGGAAATAAACCGAAATGATTTGCAAATTACCGCAATTCGTGAAGGAGAAGTAACCGGAAAACATACGATTACATACGAAAGTAACGTTGATACTATCAGCCTCAGCCACGAAGCAAAAAACCGCAAGGGATTTGCACTCGGAGCGGTTATGGCTGCAGAATTTTCAAGAGATAAAAAAGGAATATATACAATGCAAGATATGCTTGCAATTTAAGAAAAAACATCATGAATAAAATCAAATCAATTTGGGAAAACCGCTACTTTCGCTTCGCACTTGTTAGTACATTGTATATTTTATGGGTCATTTGGCTCGGCGGATACTGGTGGCTGCTCGGCGAACTCGTAATTATTGATCTGTACATTACAAGAAAGGTGAGATGGGCGTTTTGGAAACCGAAAAAAGACAAAAAATACAAATATCTCCACAAAAAAGCCTTGGAATGGACAGATGCCATTATTTTTGCCGTGATTGCAGCATCATTTATTCGCATGTTTTTCTTTGAAGCATTCACCATTCCTACGGCATCTATGGAAAAGTCCATGCTTCGCGGTGATTATTTGTTTGTTTCAAAACTCGCCTATGGTCCCAGAAAACCGATGACTCCCCTATCATTCCCATTTGTGCATCATACCTTGCCACTATCAAAAACAAAAAAATCATACTCAATGGCAATTCAGAAACCGTATGAGCGAATGAAAGGGTTAGGTAAAGTTAAGCGGGATGATGTGGTTGTTTTCAATTTTCCTTCAGGAGATACGGTTTGTCTCGAGCAACAAGACAGAGACTATTACGATATCATCAGGGAAAATGCGCACACAATGAAGTCATTTGACAATCAGGCAAATAACGACTCTGCCATGAGATATCAAATGAAAGATTCCGAATTTTATTATCAGTTGGCATATACAATTTTCCATCCACAAAGAAATCCGGGTTTCCATACAAACCAACTAATTCAGGAAGCTGCAAGCCATTTGAGAAATTACGATAAAAACTTTTATAACACACGTGGTAATGTGCCAAAGCCAGATAAAATCTATCAGGAACACTCAAGGCAATTGGTTTGGGCCATTTATGAAGTTATTTCACGCCCTGTCGATAAACGGGAAAATTACATTAAGCGCTGTGTCGGAATTCCAGGTGATAGTTTGGAAATCCGTAATGGATATTTGTATGTGACCGGAAATCAACAGACAACTTACGATGGAATTCAGTACAATTATGAAATGATTACTGACGGCACAAAACTTACAAATGAAATGCTAAATCGCATGCACATCGACTCTGAAGATGCTTATGTACAAGGCAGAGGTGTTTATCTTCCTTTAACAAATGAAAACTTCCAAAACTTCAAATCTGTGCACTTTGTAAATTCGATAACCCGCCTTACAAAATATGAAGGAGCCAGAAACTATCGGGTTTTCCCTCATGACGAGCAATACGACTGGAATGAAGATTGGTTTGGGCCACTTTATGTTCCGCAGGCCGGCAGCGAAATCCCGCTCAATACCTATATTTTGCCGCTGTATGAGCGCATCATAGGATATTATGAAAAAAATGACTTAGAAGTCAAAGGCGAGGACATTTACATTAATGGCGAAATTGCTGATTCATACACTTTTAAAATGAATTATTATTGGCTGATGGGTGACAATCGTCACAACTCATTAGATAGTAGATTCTGGGGGTTTGTCCCTGAAAATCACGTGGTTGGAAAAGGCTCGATAATATGGTTATCGCTTGACAAATCGGAGCCATTCCCAAAAAACATCAGATGGAATCGGCTATTTAAACGCGTCAAATAGTGTTTGTCCATAATGTCTGAATGAGACAGCAATTTTATTGGATACAAAATGGATTTTGACATTTTAAATGCTTTATTATGAAAAAATGGACTTGGATAATCCTTGCCCTTTTAATTACAGGAACTGTATTTTTTATCAGTCAGTATAAATTCGTAAAAATGCCTGACAATGCAATGCTCCCTCAATATATGCAAAGGGAAACCATACTGATAAAAAAACAAAACGCCTCTGATTTAGAACAAAAACAACTAATTGCGTTTTATGATCCGTCTGTTTCAGATAAAGCAATTTCAAAAAAACCGATTAAGTTGTCACGATTAATAGCCCTCCCGGGAGACACATTATTGATTTACGAGAAAACAATTTATGTGAACGGAGAACAAGTAAACTTGAATGTTCCTGTTTTCATGAAATACAGAATCAGTACAACTCCGGATTTTGATAAAAGCCTATTAACTGACATGCCGCATGACGCATTTAATGAACTTGTGGAAAACATTGCTTATGAACTGCATTGCAGCCCGAAAACAGCGGCAGAAATTGGTCGTTTAGACGGAGTTACGGCTGTGCATTTAAAATGGGACATGCGTGGAAAAGCTTCTTATGACATTTTCCCGATTAGCCAATACCTTGCCTGGAATAAAGACTATTACGGACCATTAGTTATCCCAAAGAAAGGAATGCTTGCCGAACTTAACTTCCGAAATTACGATTTGTACAAACGCATAATTAATGTATATGAAGGAAATCGAAGTTATGTAAATTCACAAAAAATTTACATAAATGATGAGCTTGCAGAAAATTATCGTTTCACTCAGGATTATTATTTTGTCATCAACGATAACAGAGATTTACCCAGTGATTCACGCGGTTTCGGCCTCCTTCCCGAAAACCACATCATAGGAGGCAAATAATGGCAAGTATTTATTTATCAACAGCGTATTTTCCGCCGATACAATATTTTTGCAAGCTGCTTGAATACGATTCTGTGATTATTGAAGCGGAGGAACATTACCAAAAGCAATCTTATCGAAATCGTTGCCGCATTTTAGCCCCGAACGGGATTCAGTCTCTTAGCATTCCCGTAGTACGAGGAAGATCACGAGAAATCCCCATTCGTGACATTAAAATTGATTACAGCATGCCTTGGCAACTCAATCATTTACGCAGCATTAAAACGGCTTACCGCTCTGCGCCCTATTTTGAGCATTACATGGATGATTTAGCACCGGTGTTTCAAACCCAAGACAAATTTTTATTTGATTACAATCTCAAAATTCTGGAGAAATTAAACCAGCTTTTGGAAATAAATCCGAAACTAATTATCAGCGAAACATTTGAGAAAATACCGGAAGCTGATGATTTTCGGGACAGCATTCATCCGAAAGATCGTATGCAAAAAGAGGACCCTCACTTTCAACCGGAAGAATATATGCAGGTTTTCATGGAGAAACACAGATTTCAGAAAAACCTAAGCATTTTAGATTTATTACTGAACGAAGGCCCTTTGAGCATAGCCACTATGAAGGAAAGCGTTAAGCTGTAATTGGCTCCAATTCAAGATAATGTTTTAAGGTATCAATAAAGTTTGCTTTATGAATTGGTTTAGCCAAATAATCATTACACCCTGCCTCAAGACACAAATGTTTATCGTGAGAATCAGCATAAGCAGTTTGTGCAATAATCGGACAGAGAATCTGGTTTTTTCGTAATTTTTTAGTTAATTCAATCCCGTTGCCATCAGGCAAACGAATATCCATCATTATCAAATCAATGTCGGGGTTTTTCTCAATGAAGTTTTTAGCATCTGTAGCCGTAACAACGTGATGAAGATCAACCAAATAATTTTTCAAATACGCTCTGATTAACACAAAGTTATCTCTGACGTCTTCAACGATTAAAATTTTTCGGGCTTTTGGCAAATTGGACATGTCTTTCATATCTATTGTTGCTTTTGGTAAGTTCATATAATTCACTGGAATTCGAATCAAGAAACGGGTACCTGTTCCGGGAGTTGAATTCACAAATATTTCAGCATTAATTAAATCTACGATTTCCTTCACAATTGATAATCCCAGTCCATTTCCGGCAAGCGGTGTTAAATCATCTGCATGCAATTGTGTAAATCGTTTGAACATTTCAGGAATTTGATCTTTGGGAATTCCAATGCCTTCATCTTCTACGTATATATCCAGCGCATTATCTTCACTACGTAAAAGTCCTAGACGAATTGGAGTGTCATCATTTGAAAACTTAACTGCATTATCAAGCAATCGCACCAAAACCCTCATAATTGCATCCTTATCAAGTTTTACCTCATAATGAAAAAGCGTTTTGTCAAAATTCACAAGGAGACGACGTCTATATTCTTTCCTACTAAAAAACTCAGTTGCAACATGTTGAATTTCAGTCCAAACCCTTTCAACACAAACACTTTTTAGTTTAAAATCATATTGTCCCGATTCTAATTGTGCCATAAGCAGAACATCGTCAATAATCGTCAACAGTTTCTGTCCGCTTTGCGAGATAATACGACTGTATTCAAAAATTTCTTCTTTATCAAGTTGATCAGAAGCAATAATCTGCGAAAAACCAATAATACCATTTAAGGGAGTGCGAATTTCATGACTCATATTTGTAAGAAAGCTCGTTTTTAATCGGTCACTCTCTTCGGCGCTTTCTCTGGCTTTTTTCAATTGTTCATTTAGTTCCTGCAAGTCAATATTTTGCTGTATTAGCAATGAATTTTGATGATAATATTCCTTGTAAAGATTTTGAAATTCCTGCCTTTTCAGTTTTAATTCATCAATTGAATTGTACAAATCCGTCACATCCGTCACGACAATCAAGCCGGCAAAAATCACTTTTTTCTCATTTTGCAAACCAAGTCCTGAAATTTGAAAATATTTATCCTCATAATCATAAACATCCTCAACCTTTACACCGCTCAACACACTGTTAATCAATGGCTTAATGTGATTCTTAGTGCGCTCAGTCAAGCTACTTTCCTCAATAAATTTTCCCGTAACCTCATCAAGATTAACGCCCATAGATGGCAAAACAGAGCCTTGAGATAAAATCAAACGTCCATCGGGATCAAATAAATAAATATCAACATTTGGAATGTTTGAAACCATGAGATTGTACCAATGCTCACTTTTATTCAAAAATTCAATGAGATGATTTTTCCTTCGCAATTCACGATTTACCAAAAAATATATCAATAAAGCTGTGGATAAGACAAAAAATGCACCTTTCATCATCTGAAAGTTCACAATTGAAGTGGTATCCTCAAACAAACTATTCGAAACCAAATCCGAAAAGAAAATCCAAAGTAAGCCCACAATAAGGAATATGAGAGCAATTCGCAGACTTGTATTTTTCGTAGTACGAGAGGACATAAAAATAAACTTCAACTTAGCTTTACTATTGTACGCAATATAACGAAAAAAGTTGATAGTTTTATAGAAAAAATCTGTTTTTCTTAAAATAATCTCATAACGATGTAAGAAAAAACTCATTTCAATAAAACAAAGCCTTACAATCTGCTATTTCAATCCAAAAATTAATATCGATATAAGCTATGGACAGTTTTCTCTTGATTTGATTCATCCGATATTTGTAAAAACAGAACATGCAACGATTTTTCAGGACAAGATATCTGTATAACTGATTGTCCTTTTTCTAACTGAATCCATTTATCAACAAGCAATTTCCCCGACTCCTCAAAAATTTGACATAAGTATTTTCCAGCTTGTTTAGTATTAAATCTGATATTGATTTTATCCTGAAACGGATTTGGAAAAACTTCTGTTTGAAAATCGGTAAGAATGGAAGATATTGAGATAATTCCCAGATTATGCATTGCTCCATTCAAATCGTATTGCAAAAGCCGATAATATGTTTTCTCCGATATCGAATCCGCAAAATCATACGTGTTGATCTGAAATGAATTTCCTTGTGCTTTGCATTTAAACACTTGTTGAAACTCCATAGACTCATCTGCCTTTTGCAAAACGAAATATTCACTGTTTATTTCACTTGCCGTTTCCCAAGATAGCATCACCTGAAAATCATCAATATGTTTCGCCGTAAAATACAATAATTCAACCGGTAAAGGTTTAAAATAGGTTTGCACATATACGGGCAAGCCAATACCGGAAGCATTTCCACCGAGATAAACTCCTTTATCCACATAGTTTACATTTGCCTTCCCTCCAAAATCATCATTAGGGTTTTCAATATATCCCAAATACCCATTCAATTCATTAATATTATTATTAATCCCATTTGCATCTTTTGCAACGTAGATTCGCCCATCCGGACCTAACTGCAATGCTCCCAATCCACTGTAATTTGATCCACCGGACACCGCAGAAACCCCAATCTCCATTTCAGATGCTGCAATGGAAGTTTCATCGCTCAAACTCAAATCGTATTGTAGGATATTGTTGTGTTCCCAAGCTGTTGTATATAATTTACTTGCATCGGGAGAGAATTCCAAACCATATGCCTGATTTCGTGTAGTACTCAGAGTCATTGGATTTGAAACAATTCCGGTAGCCGGATTAAAATCAAAAACCTGCGTGGTATGTGCACCGAGAATGTTTAATGCGATTTTATCTCCGTTTGGGGACACTTTCATATATCCGCCGGCATACCAACCATTAAAATTATCATAATGCACTAAGCCGGTTTCTGACTCCACCGGAGTGGTATTCAATCCACTTGATGACAACAAGTAAGCTAAAAATTTATTGTTTCCCCAATCATGGGTTAACACCCAAATATCTTCACCATTATCATGATTTACAGCCGTGATTTTCTCGGTATTCGGATTATTCAATTCAATGTTTTTCTGTCCTGAAATTACATCGCCCAAACCACCGTTTAAACTCATATCAACAACAGAATAGCACAAGCCTTTATATCCAGATTCATAGTCTCCATTTCTATCCAAGGTAAACAAATAATAATTTGTAGTGCTTCCCGGTTGGGGCACAACAACCGCACTTTGCGATGAGGAGGGAGAACCGTATAGTCCAGTTCCATTTGACATGAAATTGTGATTGGCATCCCACACGTAAAGTCCGTTTGTATAAAACAACAAATCACCTGCTGCATCAGAAATAGAAGCGCATCCCTCCCATTGGCTCATATTGCTTCCCTGCAAAGCCAAAGGCGGATCATAACGAAAATCTAAGCCGGCGCCAAAGCCAAAATGCCAAACGGATTCAGGACCACCATCACCAATAAAATTGGCTTCTGCATACATTTCCAATTCAGCAAAACCCATGAATGTACTGCCATTATTTTCGGTTATATTGATTCGGTATTCTGTATATGCCACCGTATTTGTGAATTCATAATCCCTGCGTTCTGCTGCGACCCAACCTGTTTGTCCTAATTGCTCATCTAACTCTACCCACTGACTGCCATCCCATGCCTCCAATTTCCAGTCTCTCGGGGCAGAATTATCTGCAGTCGAATAATCGCGGTTAAATATACTGTACTTAATAATGGTTTTTGGTTCAGTAAATTCGTATGCTAACCAACCATTTGTTAGTCCGGAAGATGTAAACCATCCGTTATAATTAGCATCAGAGAAAACACCGTCAAATGCTCGTTCAGCGATGTGAATTGCACTATATTCAGTACTTGCAGTTGCGGTTCCATCAAGGCATTGATTGTGAGTATAAACAACTGCACTGCAATTCATTATACACATTAGAAAAGCAATTCCGCTTGTAATAATTTGTTTCATAAGATATCCCTCTATCAGTCAAAGATAGATAAATAGAATAAAATAGGCAAAAAAAATCCCGGCAAAACCGGGATTTTTAAATCATGAAATAATAAAATTATTTTTTTGTATTGTTGGCAATTTGCACAAGTGCTCTGGCCTGCTCAGCAATAAAACGGAAAACAATAATAATTAAAAATCCTTGTAAAGGAGCGATAATAATGTATATAAATCCTCCACCTAACATATCTAAATCTAAACCCGGAAGACCACCGGTGCCAAAAATAGTACCAACTAAAGCAATACCAAAACCGGCAATTGCAACAAAGCTACCTAACCATTCTCCAAAACTTTGAATAAAGTGAGTAAAAACCGGAGTTGATACAAACTCATCGGAATCAGTAGTCGTCGCCAATACTTTATCTTTACGATTCCACCAAATTTGAAAACCGACCCATGATGCTGCGGCAACAAAAATCCACATGAGAATAAATGACGCTACAAATTTAAAGCCTCCACTGAATGCTTTGCCCTGAATTGCCTGATACAAAATGAATAATGGCATTAACAAATTCAATACCGCAAAAACAACGTACAACCAAGAAAATGGACGCTTAAAGAAACTCCCATTATCAACCATGTTAATGGCTGGTTTAATAAAATCAAAAAATTTACCTTTCATAGTTTTAATCGTTTAAGTTAGTGATTATTCTTTTTTTTTCAAATGTAAATAAAACAAAGGAGATAAAAAAATCGAGCAGGCTTTTTTTCTGCGGTTCAAGACGTTAAGAATGATTTTACTGCAGAAACAACTTGTGCTTGAAATGGATTTTTACGTATTAATTCCTGCATTTGAACTTGTTTATCTGTTTTTCCTTCAGCAATTAATTTGTGCATCTGTGGAAAAATATCATCCATTTTATTTGGCTGAATAACTTGTCCGAGTTGTAATTTCTGAATCCGATGCGCATTCCATGCCTGTTCAAAAAATGCAGGAATAAGCAGTAGTGGAATTCCGGCAGCTAATGCCTGATAAATAGAACCATTTCCGCCATGTGAAATAAACAAACTCACATGCTGTTGTATTTGCTCAAAATTCACAAATTTTTGATATCTTAAATTATCAGTAATAGCAATCTGCTTTACACCACTGACAACAAAGCGAAACTCCTGAGCGCTTGGATGGCTTAAGAAGTCGAACTTTACATCGCCTCCACTGCTGCCAAGACTAAGATAAACTAGCGGCCTATCATCCCCGGACTGCACCCATTGAAGTAAATCAGGTTCTTTCCGTTCAGAATGATAGATTACAGGACCAATTGTTGCAAAATTTTCGGGCAACTCATGTGTTGGAAAAAGCTCAGGCAAATCACATAGCAAGTTAAAATCACCTTCAAATTCATCCAACAACCATTGTTTTTTTGATAAATTTAATTCTTTTCGAAGCCGGGCAAATGATTTATGCACGAATTTCATACTCGCTTTCTCTGCAGTATTCAAAACTTTCTCCCAGACTGCCTGCTTCATTTTAAACTGATATATATAAGCTTTATGCCGGTATGGTAACGGACGAATATCAGCATAATAATTACTCACATAAGCATTCATAATTGAAATGATAGGGATATTCAAATATTCTGCAACCATTGGCAAAGTAAAGGAAGTATCGGAAAAAACGAGATCAGGCTTATAAGTTTTTACAATATCCATCTGTGCATCAAACATAGTACGAATGGAATGTGAATTTATCCAATCAAAATTAAAAGACCCTGCTTTTTCTAAAATCTCATCTACTGCCTGATGTTGATAATCGATCGTTTTAAATCCATGAGCAAGAATTAAATCAGAGTATTCCTCACTATCAAGAAAGTAAATATCAAATTCATAACGCAGCGCATCTGCAATACACAAGCACCGCAAGTAATGGGACATTAAGTTAAACGGGAAAAATATGACAGTTTTTTTCATTTACACTACTGTTTGCTTGTTTTTGTCAAAAACATGCAGCGCAACAAGGGATGCTTTTCAGCAACTCCGCTGCAATACATCCATGCAGTGATTGTAAAAATCGGCAAATTGAAAAATCCTTGCCAGTAAGTGCTATGCCATGCTTGTGGGGTTTGCCCAATCCAATGTACCAAGAAAACGCTCCCTGTAGCAATCACAGCAGGCAAGAATCCGCCTAAAAGAATGGCAAGCCACTTTTCATCAATTCGATAAACCAACCTTTCAATTAGTTTTGTGTTGTAAGAAGCCATTAAGAAATTGAAAAGAAATTGTTTTACAAAAGCAAAACTTGCATTAAATAAACCAAAATCATAATTGATATAAAAAACGATAGATCCAGTAATAATACCAGCTAATGCCCCCATCTTCATATTAAAACGATGATGCGCCAAATGCTTAATATATCCAAACCCTTTATTTAAACTCCGACTTATCTTCACAGCAATTATTTCAGCCCCGAAAGTAAAAAAATATTTTCATCGGACAAAAAGCATCTATTTAATCAGTAAAAAAGCAGAGTGAAAATAAGCATAATAACGGATATGCCTTTTATCAATCAAAGCCTATCTTTATCATACAATAAATTCAACTTGGCGAATTGGAGTAAAGAGGTCAGTGACACTTTGAGGAGAGTGAATCTGACCTCTCCTATTTTTAACAGGGAACAAATCTATTCGATTGAAACATTTTGAATAAAACCTACGGCGGCATCAATATGACGGTACATTTCAACATCTTCCTTAATGAAAGGTATTGTTTTTCGAAATTCAGCAACAAATACTTTTAAGTTGTCAGATGTTTTTTCAAGCCCTTTAAACTCAAGAGCCTGCGTTGCAGCAAACAATTCAATCGCAAGAATTCGTTCCAGATTTTCAACAATGCGAATTAATTTGGTAGCAGCGTTTGCTCCCATGCTCACATGATCTTCCTGTTCATTACTGCTAGAAATACTGTCAACAGAGGCTGGCGTACACAATTGTTTGTTTTGAGACACAATGGCTGCAGCAGCATATTGCGGAATCATAAATCCTGAATTAAGTCCAGGATTTGCAACCAAAAACTCCGGCAAATCACGTTGTCCGCTAATCAGGCGATAAACCCGACGCTCAGAAATACTTCCTAATTCCGCAAGCCCAATCCCGAGATAATCAAAATTAATTGCCAGCGGTTGTCCGTGGAAATTTCCACCCGAAACAATCATATCTTCATCGGGGAAAATTGTAGGATTATCCGTCACTGAATTAATTTCGGTTTTCAAAATATCTGCAACATGATAAATGACCTCTTTACTTGCTCCGTGAACTTGTGGCACACAACGAAAAGAATAAGGATCCTGCACATGGGCTTTTGCTTGAGAAATAAGTTTTGAGCCAGCTAACAAGTCACGCATCTGTTTTGCTGTTTCTATCTGCCCTTTGTGCGGACGAATGGTATGCAATGATTCGTAAAAAGGATCAATCCTGCCGTCATAGGCTTCTAAAGACAAGGCAGCTGCATAATCAGAAAGTTTGGACAATTTTTGCGCTTTTAACATGGCATATACGCCGTGTGCGCTCATAAATTGGGTGCCGTTTAATAAAGCCAAACCCTCTTTTGCTCCGAGAGAAATTGGCTTTAAACCCTCTGATTCCAGTGCTTGTGCAGAAGGCATGCGCACTCCTTTGTAAAACACCTCACCCAATCCTAAAATCGGGAGCACCATATTTGCAAGCGGAGCTAAATCGCCGGATGCACCAAGTGAACCAAGCTCAAAAACCAAGGGAATGATATTTCGATTATACAATTCTATCAGCATTTTAACCGTATGCGGATAAACCCCAGAATTTCCAATGCTCAAAGCGTGAATTTTCAACAAAAGCATCAGTTTTACAATTTCTTTACGGACAGGATCCCCGATACCACAAGCATGAGATTTCACCAAATTCTCTTGTAATTTCGATAAATCATCAGCCCCTATAAAAACCTTGCACAACGAACCAAACCCGGTATTAATACCGTAAATCGGCGCATCCACTGATGCCATTTTTTCATCCAAATAATTACGACATGCCTGAATTGCATTTTCTGCATCACGACTCAATACTAATTGATGATCTTCGTTCAATAATTTAACTAAATCGCTAAAATCAAGCGGCTTATGACTTATTTCAAATGTTCTCATTGTTTTGATATTTTGGTTCATGCCATTTGGCATGGCAAAATTAAGAAATTAAAGGCATATATTGACAGGAAAACACTGATTAATTCCGTAAAATTAATAAAAAAAACAGATTAAATTAAAGCTTAAAAAGCAAAAAAAATGCAAATATTTCTTATTTTTGTTTTTCATACTAACAAAGGCAACTTGCAAAAAAAAGGAACACATAAAATTTGTTTATTATTAATTGTATCAATCTGTGCTTTCAGCATTGCATTTTCTCAAACAGATCAAGCGCTTAAGCTACAAAATCAATATCAGGCAAAATCAGCATTTTACGGTTCTCCACTGGTCACGGAAAGTTTGGTAATTTTAGGAAATCATGACAAGAACATTTACTTTTTCAATCATCAGGGAGAATTGGTGAATACATATAAAACCAATGGTTATGTACATGCAACTGCTGCTGAAATGAATAACGGCACGATTGTCATCGGATCTTATGATAAAAACCTGTATTTCTTTGATTCAGAGGGGAATTTTAAAAATAAAATCAGACTCGGAGGCCGGATTTTCACCAATGTCATAGAAAATCTTAACGGGGAGTTGGTTTTTGGATGCAATAATTCTGTGATTTTCCTGAATTATAATGATGAAAACATTTTTAAAATCCGAACAAAGAATCTGATTCATGGAAGTATTGTGAAATTAAGCTCAGGCTTGCTTGCCATCGGCTCAAATGACAAGAAAATGTTTTTCATAAACTCCGCCGGAAAAGTTGTCAACAAGTACAAAACAAATGGGTGGGTGCTGCATTCCAAACCGCTTGAACTCAGTAACGGATTCATGGTTTTTGGCGCTTACGACAATAAATTACATTTCACAACAACTCAGGGAGAGCCCATCGGGCAAACATATATTGGAGGAAAAATTCACTCAACGCCCATCGAAACAATAAATGGAGAAATTGTCTGTGGAACTTATAAGGGAAACGTTTATTTTATTTCTTTAACAGGAAAAATTCTCAGAAAATTCTCAACTGATGGCAAAATTATTGCCTCACCGGCCGAGCTTCCCAATGGAAACATTGTCATTGGCAGTTATGATAATTACCTGTATTTATTATCCCCCAAGGGTGAAAAAATTTCAAAATTCGACACACAAGGGAAAATATTTTCATCACCAAAAGTAGTGAATGACAGCACGATAGTTTGTGCAACAACCAATGGGCATGTTTGGTTTCTGTCGATACAAGAAAATAATCTAAATTCATTTTAACTTTGCAGGAGAGATATTTCAGGTGTGATTTTTGATGTCGAATAATATATTTACCAATCAAAAAACAAAAACAATGAAAACAAAACAATTCATACTCATTCTCATTTTTTCAACCAGTTTGCTTTTTGCAGGTTGTAGCAGCACTACAATTATTCAAACAGAGCCAAGCGGAGCATCTGTTTATCTCAATGAAAAACATGTGGGAACAAGCCCTTACGAAATGAAAGACAAAAAAATCACAGCGACTTGCACAAACCTCAAACTGAAAATGCCAGGATACAAAACAATATATCACTCAATTTGCAAAGATGAGCAGCTAAACCCGGGGGCACTAATCGGCGGACTTTTCGTTGTCATTCCCTACTTATGGATTTTGGAATATTATCCGGTTCATTATTACGTGCTAGAGCGTGATGCAAATTCACCACAATTAGCAATACCACCAAAAGATGAACCCGTCACAAATCCATATGACAAAACAAACAGCAAAGTAGAAGCGCTTCGGGAATTACATAGCCTAATGGAAGCAGGCATTATTACAAAAGAAGAATTTGAAGTAGAGAAAAAACGAATTTTGTCAAAACAATATTAAACGAATATCATTAAAATGAAATACTCTTTTCGAAACGATTATTCAGAAGGATGTCATCCAAAAATTTTAGAAGCGCTGACAAAACACAATCTCAATCAAGAAGACGGATACAGCGAGGATATCTACTGCAATCAGGCAAAACAATTAATTCAAGAAAAATGCAATCAATCTGATGCTGATGTTCATTTTCTAACCGGCGGAACGCAGGTGAATTTAACACTGATTGCACATGCACTAAGACCATATGAATCTGTCATTGCAAATGAAATGGCGCATATTGCAACCCATGAAGCCGGTGCTATTGAAGCAACCGGTCATAAAATTAACACCATATCACGTGCAGACGGAAAATTGGGCACGGATGACATTCAAGCGGTTCTGGATGCACATTATTTTGAACATATGGTTGCACCAAAACTTGTGTTTATTTCGAATAGCACCGAAATCGGGACAGTATATTCGGCTGAGGAATTAAATGAGTTGTATGATTTTTGCAAAAAGAATAATTTATTCCTTTACATTGACGGAGCCCGACTTGGCGCAGCAATTACAGCAAAAAACAGTGGGCTCAGCCTTGAAACCATTTCTGCCAATTGCGATGCATTTTATATTGGAGGGACAAAAAATGGATTTTTGCTTGGAGAAGCGCTCGTCATCACAAATGACAAACTAAAATCTCACCTGCGTTACCAGATGAAACAGCGTGGTGCCTTACTGGCAAAAGGAAGAATTTTTGGACTGCAATTTCAGACCATGTTGGAAAATGATTTATATAATTCATTAGCAAAGCACACCAATGAAATGGCAAAAATGCTTAGCGATGGATTGAGAAATCTGGGTTTTTCATTCCTCATTGAACCGGAAACGAATCAAATTTTTCCCATTTTTCCGGTTGAAATCATAAAAAAAATTGAATCTGATTACGGATTTTATATTTGGGAAGCGATTAATTCTGAAACTGCTTGCGTACGATTAGTGACGTCTTGGCAAACAAAAACAAGCGATATTCAAACTTTTTTGAAAGATTTAAGCCAAATAATGTAATGAAAAAGTCAGTAAGAGCCTTGATTTACAATTATTTTAATTTTTTTTATGTTTTTTTGGTATTTGTCTCAAAATTTCTTTTACATTTGTCATGAATTATAAAATAATATTACAATGAACAAAGGAATCGTTAAATTTTTCAATGAAACTAAAGGTTTTGGTTTCATCAAAGATCTTGAATCAGACAAAGAGTATTTTGTACACGTCAGCGGACTTATCGACAAAGTCGATAAAGATGACGAAGTAACTTTTGAATTAGCAGAAGGAAGAAAAGGACTGAATGCAGTTGATGTTAAACTAGCATAAGTCCACAAGATACCGAGTTGCTAAGCCCTGTTTTTAACAGGGCTTTTTTTATTGCCTGAAATTCCATATTTTTAGCACTAAATTCTGTTGCATCATGTCATTACTTTCACTAAGAAAATATCAAGAACATCAACTTAATATTGGTTTCTGGTTATTGACTATTGCGATATTTATTGGGCTAATTGTTCCAACACTGATTCGTGAAGGCATGTTTATGGATGGGCAGCAATACGCATGTGTAGCAAAAAACCTTGCTAATGGCAAAGGCAGTTTCTGGTTTCCAATTCTCAGCGACACCTGGTGGAAAGCCGGATCAGCAAATTTCATGGAACACCCACCTTTGGTTTATGGATTGCAATCTATTCTTTTTAAGCTGTTTGACAATTCAATTTATAGTGAACGGATTTATTCTTTTCTAACGGCAATTTTTCATTTTTTGTTAATAACCAAAATATGGAAAACAATTTATAAATCAAAAAAATACGCTTGGTATCCGGTTTTAATTTTACTTAGCATGCCGGTTGTCAGTTGGTCTTTTCAAAATAACATAATGGAAAACACCATGAGTGTTTTCACACTAACAGCCATATTATTTTTACTTAAAAGCCTGACACAAAAAAAATACATTTATATCTTTTCAGCAGCAGCAGGCTTGTCTGTTTTTTTTGCGTTTCTAAGCAAAGGAGCTCCCGCACTATTCCCTTTTGGTGCCGGAATCATTTATTTGCTGATTTTCAGACAAAAAAATCTTAAACAATTCATCACATCACAAATAATATTTTTTTTAATCCCAATAACTATATTCTTTATTTTACTTTCCTTTCCAGTTCCGGCAGAAAGCCTGTTGTTTTATCTCAAAGAACGCTTACTTTATCGAATAAGCAATGAACCAACTGTGGGAAACCGACTGTTTATCATATTGAATTTAATTCAGCAACTTGCAATCCCGCTTCTGATTGTACTTTTACTCCTAATATTCCGCAAAATCCACATCAATCAAATTGAAAAACGGTATGTGATATTTTTTACACTCATCGGTTTAAGTGCCTCTTTGCCACTATTATTAACATCTGTTCAACGCAGTTTTTATCTGACACCATCACTCCCATTTTTTGCCATTGCATTAGGAATACTTTCAAAAAACGCAATAATGGATTTAACACAGCGCATAAAGCAAAAAAGAATCATCACAATTACAGGCGCAATACTCCTCTGTTTATCCATCACCCTATCCGTTGTAAGCATTGGAAAATACAGTAGAGACAAAGACATGATATTGGATGTTAAAGCCATGGGAGAAATCATTTCAAGCAATAGTACTATCTGCATTTCTGACGATATTTATAATGAATGGAATTTACAGATGTACCTCATTAGGTACAATGATATAAGCGTAAAACCTGGATGTACAGATGAACCATATTTATTAGTTAGGAAAACTCCAAAACAAGATATTCCAGTTGAATTTGAAAGAACAAAACTCAATTTGTTAAATTATGAGTTATTTAAAAAAAGTTTGCATAAAAAACAATCAAGATATTAAATTGTGATTTATTAATAGAAAAACTATCTTTGAAACAGAAGAAACCACAAAACAAATAATATGTCAATTAAAGGGTCAAAAACAGAACAAAATTTACTAAAAGCCTTTGCTGGAGAATCACAGGCAAGAAGCCGTTACACCATGTTTGCAAAGAAAGCAAAAGAAGAAGGCTACGAAAAAATAGCAGGTATCTTTATGGAAACTGCAGAACAAGAATTACAACATGCAAAACGCTTTTTTTCCTTCCTCGAAGGTGGAATGGTAGAAATTACGGCTGCTTACCCTGCCGGCAAAGTCGGTACAACAGCTGAAAATTTGAAAGAAGCTGCTGACGGAGAAAATGAAGAATGGGAAGAGTTATATCCAGAATTTGCAAAAATTGCTGAAGAAGAAGGCTTCAAAAAAGTTGCCACATTATTCAAAATGATTGGTAAAGCAGAAGTTACACATGAAAAGCGTTACTTGAAAGTTTTAGAAACGCTGGAAAGCGGAAAAATGTTTGAACGTGATGAACCAGTGAAATGGTATTGTCGCAAATGCGGATATATTCACGAAGGTACAAAAGCACTTAAAACTTGCCCTGCCTGTCTGCACCCGCAAGCTTATTTTGAAGTGCAATGTTAAAGTTAACACATACAAAAACGGCAGTTCTTCTGCCGTTTTTACTTCCGAAGCATAAAACCGATGAAAAAACTAACAATCATTGCCCTGACAAGTTTTTTTATTTATGGTATGTTTTCATGCAAAAACGAAGACGACATTTCTGATACAGTCGATAACATTGTTGAAGACTATATTGCAATTCTAACTCCAGAAAAGGAATTCACAAAAATTTACCCAAACACTACAGCTACAATCAACTGGAATACAAATATTTCCGGAAATGTTAGCCTTGATGTTTTCGATGAAAATGGTAGCATTTATAGTATGGGTGAGGAGATTTTTCCAGAAGACAAGCAATTTATATGGAATGTTCCCTCAGATATTGCTTACGCTTCTGAAGCAAGGTTCAGAATTCGTTCTATCGAAAAACCTGAATTGTTTTCCGAAAGTAAATATCCTTTTAGGCTAGGTATCCCCACTCAAAATGAGTGGGTTAGAGTCATTGAACCAAATGGAGGTGAATCTTATGCTCAGAATGAATTTACACGTGTAAAATGGAGTTCAAATAGTACAAGCCAAGTCCTTCTTAAAGTATATTATGAAAACACCGAGGTAGCATATTTCGCTTCTCCTCAGACATATAATGATACCGTTATTTATGCATATTGGACAAATATGTTCCCTGGGAATAAATACAGAATCAAAGCCAGCCTAGAAAACAAACCGAGTGTTTTCGATTTTTCTGACACCTATTTTACAATTACTGAAGCCACTGAGGATGATGAAGACTAAACTTGTTAATACGAACTAATATTGTATTTTAATGTTGTTAAAATAAAAGGTTCTACTGCAAATTTAGTGGGTAATGATTGAATTATTAATATTGAATGAAATTAGGAATTGAAAAAATATGCGCTCATCAATGAAAATCATACTGTTAGGGCTAAAGCCCATTTCATCTTCCATATCCTTACCACCCCGACCTCGTATGTTTGCAAAAGAAAAAGAAGGTTTAGCAAGCTAGGTTTTTAAGTTTTTGGAAATGAAAATTGTTTAAAGTATGT